>JAURYI010000132.1 GCA_030654015.1 Methylococcales bacterium
GTTGTGGTGGTGCGCCCATTGATATTATTCGCAAATATATCGAACAACAACAAACGCCTAACTAATGCCAAAGGCGGCTATCGCCGCCGCGCTATCCATCCCCGCCCTAAAGAGGCGGGGTTTTTCGCGCATCTGGATAAACGCAGGACCGCGATAATCTGCTTCTTTATCGAATACACTGACAAAATGACTGGACTGTGCAATATTGTGTGGCTGAAGGTTTAAAATAACGGTCTGAAAAAAGAATTCATCTGGAATTAACATATTTTTGAAGTGATTGACCACTTGTGTATTTTTCTTGACCCAATCCATTATTTTTATACACATAGCCGATGAACAACCAAACCACTGGCTACCCGCATAACAGTTTAATTTACGCCCGAATGGATGGGTAAAACCAATACCGTGAGCCGCCAACTGCATGACAGCATACTGCAACCAGAACATGGGAGGTTTGCGGGTACTGTTGGTTGAACGAACTAAAATCCCGCCAATTGTCTGCGTTTCTGTTCTATCAAGTTCATGCAAAAACTTAAGTCGGCGCAATACCTTGTAACGGAAAGAATCCATCACTGTAAATGCCCGATAACCATGACTCATCATAACGGTCAGGTTATCATTCAATGAGACATAATCAAGGCTCGCATCAGGTTGCGTCTCTTTGAGGTAATCGACAAACTTGGGGATGGGCTGAATAGGTAAACTGGTATCGCTAAGCAGCTGAAAATAATCAAATTCACCTCTGGCAAGAGCAGTTTCAATCAGCAGAAGTGTCGCCTCAACCAGTGACCACCTTGCCCAAGTGGTGTGCAGATAGTTTTCAATCACATAGACATTATCGCCCGTTACAGAAAAATCAGGCTGCTTGCTAAAGTCGTGATGAATAATAATAGTGTGTTCCGAGCCAATTGCATCTATTATTTGCTGGATAGCAGCGGCTGTGTTATTTGAGGAAAGAATGCCAAAAGCTATGCGCATATAAATTTACTCGTATATTTGTTCATCAATAGTTCCTTACGATTAGTTTTGAAAATTAATATTTACCTTTTGGATACAACTAACAATCCCCGAGTAAAGTAGAATCGCTAAAATAAACCAGATAAATAAAAATAATATAAAGCAATAGATATACCAAAAATTAAAAGAGATAAAACTCAATCAGTTATCATTATTTTTGAAAGTTTCCCCGCTGATTAAGGTTGAAAACAACCATTAGCAATGGGAGTGTGGTGCAAATGAACCAAACAAAAGATGTAATATTTGTCTGTGCGGGTTATTTGTTTGCAGGCAGTTATCAGTAATGTCGTTCATTAAATGCAATTTATTACCCGCATTTGAAAAGTGAAGACCACTGTGATAGCTGTTTGTAAGCAATAAAATTACATTTACCTTCATTTTATAAAATACAGATAATACAACTTAGTCAGTACCACCGAGCGGGATTGAAATGGTTTTTTGGTTTTATGCCCAAAGTCAGCATAATAGGAATCGCTTTTGTAGTCTGTTTGCTATCGTACACAATCACTTTTAATAATCATTTTATTGGCGGTTAGCTATAATATGAGCTTGCACATAAACTGGACTTATGAGATTTCACCATGACTAAAACTATCGTTTTAACAGGCATTACCACCACAGGTACGCCGCATTTGGGCAATTATGTGGGCGCAATTCGACCAGCTATTGCGGCGAGTAAAGACCCCAGTGTCGCGCCGTTTTATTTTCTGGCGGATTACCACGCATTGATTAAATGCCAAGAGCCTGAGCGTATTCGCCAATCGAGTTTAGAAATCGCGGCAACGTGGCTGGCATTGGGCTTGGATACCTCCAATGCGGTGTTTTATCGGCAATCCGATGTGCCTGAAATTCTGGAATTATCGTGGATGTTGAGCTGTGTGACCTCCAAAGGGTTATTAAATCGAGCGCACGCTTACAAAGCCGCCGTCTCAGAAAATGAACAAAGCGGTGAAAATGATGCCGACAAAGGTATTACGATGGGCTTATTTGGTTATCCTGTGCTGATGGCTGCGGATATTTTGCTGTTTAATGTCAATAAAGTGCCTGTCGGTAAAGATCAGGTGCAACATATTGAAATGGCGCGTGATATGGCAGGACGCTTTAATCATATTTATGGTGAACATTTTGTGTTGCCCGAAGCGGTGATTGATGAACAGAGCGCGACTTTGTCAGGTTTGGATGGGCGCAAAATGAGCAAATCCTACAATAATACAATCCCGCTGTTTGAGCCTGAAAAGAAATTGCGCAAGCTGATTAATAAAATAAAAACCAATTCACTAGAACCGGGTGAGCCTAAAGACACTGACGGCTGTACGCTGTTCAGCATTTATAAATCGTTTGCAACACCTGCCGAAGTTGCCGCTATCAGCCAGCGTTATGTGGAAGGCATTGCGTGGGGTGAAATGAAACAAGTGTTATTTGAGCATATTAATGAACACATCACACCTGCTAGAGAACGCTACGAAGCTTTGTTAAATGCCCCCGAACATATTGAACAGCAGTTACAGGAAGGCGCGGAAAAAGCAAGAGCAATAAGCGTGCCGTTCATGCAGGAGCTACGCAAAGCAGTCGGTATTGCTAGGATAGGCTCGTGAAACCCGAAAAATTCAGCGATTGGCTGAAGCAATCATTATTATTTATCAGTCGCGATCCTATCGTTTGGGTAAGCTACACACTATTGATGGGCGTGTTACTGATGCTGGGGCGCGTCTCACCTGCGCTGGGCATTTTTTTAGCGGTGGTGTGTTTGTTCGTTGGTGTGGGTATTGCTAAATATATCGACATGAAATCCAGCGAACAGCCCGTTAGTCTGGGGTATGCGATTAATAAAAGTCTGCCGTTAGCGATTTTAGCAGCAACTATTATTGTGTTGTGCTGGTTTGTATTTATGGTGATGGCTAATATTTTTTCGGGTGAGCCTGAAAAAATCGGGCAATTCTTTTTTTACTGGCAACTAACACCCGAAAATCTAAACCGCCAGACCAGCCGCGAAATAGCCAGCTGGATTTATGGTTATGCCAATATCACGCTTATTTTCACGCTGTTAATGATGACCACTTTCGCCAGCTGGTTTACTCATAGCCTGATGTTATTTAAGGATTATAGTTGGAGTGCAGCTAAAGAAACGGGTAATGCGTTAATGAGCAAACATCAAAATGCGTTGTATAAATTACTGGGCTTTGTGTTTCTTGAAGCGGTGTTGTGCGCATCGGTTACGCCGCTATTAACACCTGTCTTGTATATGCTGACCTCGACGCTAATGTATATTTCGTACAAGAATGTACATTAACGTCATAACCAATTGATTATTAATTTAAATAAATTAATATAATTTTTTCTGGTACACGCATTGGTACACAGTATTTTGTGTTGCCACTAGCGTGTACGCAGTTTCCTTATCGGAACCACATTCCAATCATTACCCAGCTCACAGGCAAGCAATAATTCTGCCCACAAATCCAAGGCGTGACGGCGTTCATCTAAATAATCATGATGATTATAAACGCCCTCAATACCTTTTACTTTATGATTCAAACAGCGTTCAGCAATATGGGATTCAATGCCCAGTGCAGCCAAATGTGAGCGGGCAGTACGTCTGAAATCGTGTACATAAAAACTTTCATTCATGAATGGCATAATCTTTGCTAATGCCACATTAAGGGTATTTTCATGAATATGCGGTATTTTATGCTGTTGTACTTTACGCGCAGGTAACAACCATTCACTAGTTGCCGATAATTCCATAATCGTGCGTAACGCATCTACCGCATGAGCGGACAAGGGAATGGTAATAGCGGCATTGGTTTTAGTGCGCTCAGCGGGTAAATGCCACAAACCCGCATCGAGGTCAAATTCTTCACGTTTTGCTTTGATTAATTCGCTTTTACGCACCGCTAATAAAAGCAACAATTTAATAGTCAACAAATTGATGTCAGTAAATCCTTCGGTGTCACGCATGGCGGCGAATAACGCAATCAATTCTGCTTTCGATAAAACTCGTTCCCTCGCCGCGCCTTTACCACCGGCATCGCCAACACTAAACGCCGTGGCAGGATTGTACTGCACAATATGACGTTTAATGGCGTAATCAAATATTCGCTTCGTCCATTTTAAAATGTCGTTGGCAATCGTGGGCGATCCGCGCTCGATAATGGTATGCAGCATTTTATCAATATGAGCAGGCTTGACAGCTTCGACCGCTAAATCCCCCAGATGAGGCTGAATGTCTTTATCAATGCGTGCTTTTAAATCCAGTGCATTTTTCCATTTGCCGACAATCATTTTGTCAAAATAAATGTCGGTTAATTGCCCAAAGGTGATTGCGTTCATTTTTGCCACGGCTTTGGCTTTGCGCTCTTGCTTTTCACTGGCGACATCGTAACCCAGTGTCACACTGGCTCTTAATTCTTTGGCTTTTTTGCGTGCTTCGGCTAATGATAACTGCCCATACAGTCCAATGGTCATAATACGTTGCTTGCCCGCAAACCGATAACGGAAATTCCAGCGCGGCGTTATAAAATCTTTGCGATAACTCAGATACAGACCGTTACCATCCGCTTTGCCTTCAAAACGGTCATTATTTTTTATCCAATTTTTTATTTGACTGTCGGTAAGGTTAGCCATCATCTGCCCCTGTATTAATAATTATCAGAAAACGACTGCAATAAAATAGCAGCTTGTTCGGCAGGCAATTGTACAACCACCCTGACCTGCTCGGCAAAATCCTGTTGGAGAATATGCCCGTCCAGTTTTTTTAACGCATATTCTAAGGGCTGGATTTGTTTGTAATCCAGCGTTAGATTGACGGTTGCCATTTCGATATACGGATAAATATCAGCGGCATCAATCACTTGCCGCGCCGTCTGTCCGTAAGCGCGAGTCAAACCACCCGCGCCTAATTTCACGCCGCCGAAATAACGAATCACTGCCACCAACACATTAATAAGTTGTTTACCGTCGATATGTTGAAAAATCGGTTTGCCCGCTGTGCCTGTCGGTTCACCCGCATCATGAAAACGATACACCAAACCGTTGGCGGTTTTCAGTTGGTAAGCGTAGGCGATATGCGTAGCATCTGGATAATCTGAGTACAGTTGTTTAAGCTGAACCAACACTTCATTTTCAGTGGCACAAGGTGCAATCACGCCGATAAATCGTGATTTTTTAATAATTTCTTCGGTACTGTGCTTGGTTTTAACGTACCACATCAGGCGGTTTTTAACACGGGAACGGCATTCAAGAGTTGTTGCGTGTAGGCGTGTTGCGGCTGTGTTAATATCTGCTCCGCAGTACCGTGTTCGATGATTTTACCTTGATACATCACGGCAACTTCATGAGCAATTTCGGCAACCACGGCTAAATCATGAGTGATAAATAAATAGCTAACACCTTGATTTTGCTGTAATGTTTTTAACAGCTGAATAATTTGCGCCTGCACCGAGACATCTAACGCGCTGGTCGGTTCATCACACACGATGAGTTTCGGTTCAACAGCCAATGCGCGGGCAATACAAATCCGTTGCCGTTGTCCACCTGAAAATTCATGCGGATAGCGATACAAGGAATCTTCAGGTAAATCCACTTGTTGCAAGAGTTTTTTAACACGCGCGATGCGTTCTGCTTCTGTGACTTCGGGATGTAACGCACGGATGCCTTCGGCGATAATATCACCGACCAGCAAACGCGGATTCATTGAGGAAAATGGGTCTTGAAACACAATTTGAATATTCGCCCGTTGTTGGCGCAAGGCTTCACCTGTCAGGGTGTTTAATTCCACACCGTTAATCACTACCCTGCCCTGACTGGGTAATAAATTTAACAAACTCTTGCCCAACGTGGTTTTACCGCAACCTGATTCACCGACTAATGCCAGCGTTTTGCCTTGTTCAATAGCGAAATTCACCCCATCGACCGCGCGGACGTAATCAACCACGCGCTTAAAAATACCTTTGCGTATCGGATAATGACAATAAAAATCAGTGACTTGTAATAATGGCACAGACTGGGCATTGCCCACCCTACCCGCATGATGAATAGAGGGTAAAACGTTCAATAATTTTTGCGTATACGGATGTTGTGGATGGGCAAACAATTGTGCTGTCAGACCTGTTTCAACAATCTTGCCTTTTTGCATCACGGCAACTTTATCTGCCATTGTCGATACCAACGCTAAATCATGACTAATTAACCACAACGCCATGCCTGTTTGCCGCTGAATATTTTTTAATAATGCCAAAATTTGCGCCTGAATAGTCACATCCAGCGCGGTGGTCGGTTCATCGGCAATGAGTAAATCAGGTTTACCTGCCAAGGCAATGGCAATCATCACCCGTTGTCGTTGCCCGCCTGATAATTGATGCGGGTAATCTTTCAAGCGGCGTTCAGGATTGGGGATTTCAACTTGTTGTAATAATTCCAGCACCCGCTGCTTTAATTCTGTTTTGGATAAGTTGAAATGAATATTAATGACTTCGGCAATCTGACTGCCAATCGTCATCACAGGATTTAATGATGATAACGGATCTTGAAAAATCAAACCGATACGCCGACCGCGAATTTGACATAGCTCCAATTCCGAGTGTGTTGTTAATTCGTCACCTTGTAAATTGATGGACTCTGCGCTAAGCGTGGCATTATTGGGTAATAATCTCAGCACTGATAACGCGGTCATGGATTTACCTGAACCTGATTCGCCGACTAATGCAAAGGTTTCGCCCGCCTGAATAGTAAAACTGATGGCATCAACCACGGTTTGCGACTGGTTAAAAGTGACGCTAAGCTGTTCAACAGACAGTAAAGGATTGCTCATGGATGACCTGATTTGTTAATGAGTAGGGCGGGTTCAACATTATAATGATATTGTAACAGTCTCATTTGTTTGTTGTACTACACCACTGGACTATATCATTGTCATTTAGGGGATTGTTATGAAAAAGCTGCTTACTATTGTCGCGTTGTGCTTTATATCCATGCTGTTCAGCGGTTCTGTTTTTGCGGAGGTGCGCATTGCTTTATTGGATTTTGAATTAAAAGATGTCACCTTGCTGCCTAATCGTCCTGAAGAAATAGAACGTACTGCATCTATCAAACCGTTATTAACGGCTGAACTGCAAAAAGCGGGCTTTATCATATTACCCGTTGAATCAACAGCGCAACAAGCCGCCAATATGGGCGAGGGTTATCTGTTCGATCATGCTGACGTTGCCGCACAGTTAGGCAAAAAAATAGGGGCAGATTATGTGATAGTCGGGCGTTTACACAAACCCAGCTTTTTATTTGCCTATCTGCTCACAGAAATTGTAGACGTAAAATCAGGCGGTTTAATCGACAGTTTGTCGGTGGAAACCAAAGGCGGCGAGAAAAAACTCACTGCAAAAGCCGTAGAAATGTTGGCGGATAAAATTACTGCCGTCCTAAAATCAAAATAATACTCATGAAAATAGAACAACATTGGCTGCATGATGCCACGCGCGTACCATCGCCCAATTTTGATGACCGAACCGATGCTAATGATATTTCTTTGCTGGTGATTCATTGTATCAGTCTGCCAGCAGGTGAATTCGGCAATGACTACATCAATCAATTATTTTGTAATGTTTTAAATCCTGATGAGCATCCGTATTTTCCAACGATTTATCAACTGAAAGTGTCCGCGCATTTATTGATAAAGCGTACTGGAGAGATTGTGCAGTATGTGCCGTTTGATAAACGCGCGTGGCACGCGGGCGTATCATGTTATCAAGGGCGGGAAAAGTGTAATGATTTTTCGATAGGCATTGAATTGGAAGGCACGGAATGTGTGCCGTATACCGATGAACAGTATCAACAACTTAACGCAGTGATTACTGTATTGCTGGAAAATTATCCGACTTTATCAAGACAACACATTACGGGACACAGTGATATTGCACCTGAACGTAAAACGGATCCAGGGGCATCATTTGATTGGGGTCGTGTACCGCGTGGCACGCGGTAACTGCATTCCCACGCGGCGCGTGGGAACGAGTCTGTATCATTATTCCAGTTCTTCGTCTTTGGTCTTACCCAAACCAAACGATTCAAGCAGCATCAACACCACGCCCAAAGTAATTGCCGAATCAGCAATATTAAATGCAGGCCAATGCCAAGTGCCGTAGTAAACATCCAGAAAATCAATCACATAACCATAAGCTAAACGGTCGATTAAATTACCGACTGCGCCGCCTAAAATCAGCGATAACGCAACCGCCAACAAGGTTTCATGTTTTTCCAAGCGACTGAGCCAAACAGCAATGACTACGCTGATCACTAATGCCAGTCCTGCAAAAAACCAGCGTTGCCAACCACCTGCCTCACTTAAAAAACTGAACGCCGCACCCGTATTATGCACATACGTCAGTTTAAAAAACGGTAACAACGGAATGGATTGATAAAGCTGCATGGTGCTATCAACCAGCAATTTACTCGCCTGATCCAATACCAGTGCCACCAGTGACAAGCCCAGCCATTTTAACATCGGAACATTACGCATAAATTCGTTGCTCACCGTCACCCGCTACGTTTTCTACGCAACGACCACATAATTCTGGATGCGCCTCATGTTCGCCGACATCGGCGCGTTGATGCCAACAGCGCACGCATTTTTTATGCTCGGAAACATAGACTTTTAATCTCACACCCTGCATCTCCGTTTGTACCGCATCTTCTGGGCATTCGTATTCATAATCATTGACTGCCGTGGCTCTGGAGGTCATGAAGATAAAATGCAGTTCCCGTTCCAGTGGTTTTAGGGCATCAAAAAAGTGCAGTTCTTTGGACGCATCACTTAACACATGAAACACCAGATAATCGTAATACAGCACGACTTCGGCATTGAGTGACGAACCAATTAATCCTTGAGCGCGGCTTTTTTCCAGTTCTTTACTGACGATGGCGCGAATATCCATCAGGCGTTGCCAGAAACTGCGGTTTAATGGACTGTTTTCATCCAGCGTCACTAAGCCGTCGTACCACGTTTCTAAAAACACCGATTCGCTGCGTTTTCCAGGGATGTACTGCCAGATTTCATCGGCTGTGTAGCTGATAATCGGTGCTAACCAGCGTGTTAAAGCTTCCAGCACATGATACATAGCGGTTTGTGCAGAGCGTCTCGCTAAACTATCGGCTTTGGCAGTGTATTGACGGTCTTTGATAATATCCAGATAGAAACCGCCTAAATCAATCACGCAAAAATGATGCACTTCCTGATAAATTTGTTGAAACGCATAGTTGTCATAAGCAGTTTTAATACCTTCCTGTAACTGAAACGCTCTATCAATGACCCAGCGATCCAGTGCCAATAAATCATCGTTATCGACCAAATCTTGGTCTGGATTAAAATCATTCAAATTGGACAATAAAAACCGCGCGGTATTGCGCAGACGACGATAACCATCGGAAGTACGCTCCAAAATTTCATCGGAGACGCGCATTTCTGAACGGTAATCAGTCGATGCTATCCATAAGCGCAACACGTCCGCGCCCAGATTTTTCATTACTGATTGGGGTGGAATCACATTACCCTTGGATTTGGACATTTTTTCGCCGTTTTTATCAACGGTAAAACCATGCGTCAACACTGATTTATAAGGTGCGACGTTATTCATCGCAATCGAAGTCAACAAGGACGATTGAAACCAGCCGCGATGTTGATCTGAGCCTTCTAAATATAAATCAGCGGGGAAATGCAGATTATCACGGCGTTTTAACACCGCTTCATGCGTCACGCCAGAATCAAACCACACATCCAGCGTGTCAGTGATTTTGTCATAATCGTTCACTTCTTCACTGCGCAATTCAGCAGATTCTAAATCAAACCACGCATCTATGCCGTGTTGTTCAATGCGTAGCGCGACTTGTTCAATCAGTTCAGCGGTACGCGGATGCAGTTCACCTGTTTCTTTATGGACAAACAACGTGATAGGTACGCCCCAAGTACGTTGCCGTGAAATACACCAATCAGGACGACCGTCTATCATACTTTCAATACGCGCTTGACCCCAGTCGGGAATCCACTCGACGCGCTTCACTTCGCTTAAGGCTTGTTCGCGCAAGCCGTTTTGATTCATGGAAATAAACCATTGGGGCGTGGCACGGAAAATAATCGGCGTATGGTGTCGCCAGCAATGCGGATAACTGTGCAGAATCGCGTGATGATGAACCAGTTTGCCATTCGCTTCCAACACTTCCAACACATGAGCGTTAGCATTAAAAACGTGTTCACCTGCAAAAATTTCGGTGCTGGGTAAAAATACGCCATCGCCACCAACAGGGCATTCTACTGGCAAATTATAAACTCGACCGACCACATAGTCTTCTTGACCGTGTGCGGGTGCAGTGTGTACCGCGCCTGTTCCCGCATCGGTAGTGACGTGATCGCCTAAAATAATAGGCACTTCGCGGTCATAAAACGGATGCAGTAAGCGTTGATACTCTAAATCTGAACCTTTGCAATAGGCAATAACGCGATAATCGTCAATGCTATAACGCGACATTGCGTCTTTTAACAAGGCTTCGGCTATCACTAAACGTTCAGTCGGGCATTGCACAACGGCATAATCCAAGTCTGGATTCAGTGCCACGCCTTGATTGGCAGGCAATGTCCACGGCGTGGTTGTCCATATCACGACTGATAACGCACCATGCCCTTCGTGGTCAGGGACATGATGACAGTTTGCTAAAAACGCATCTTCATTGGCTACGGTAAAACGCACATCAATGGCAGGTGAATGTTTATCTTCGTATTCAACTTCCGCTTCTGCTAACGCAGAGCCGCAATCGGTACACCAATGCACGGGTTTTGAGCCTTTAGCAATATGCCCATTAGCGACAATTTTACCTAACGAACGGACAATATCGGCTTCAAACGCAAAATCCATTGTTAAGTACGGATTATCCCATTCGCCCAAAATACCCAAACGCACAAAGGCTTCTTTTTGAATATCAACTTGTTTGGCGGCGTATTCTCGACAGGCTTTACGAAACACGGTGGGCGATACTTTAATGCCCGCTTTGCCGATTTTTTTCTCAACTTGTAATTCAATCGGTAAGCCGTGGCAGTCCCAACCGGGAATATAAGGTGCATCAAAACCGCTTAAGGTTTTGGATTTAAGAATAATGTCTTTGAGAACTTTATTAACCGCATGACCAATATGAATTTCACCATTGGCATAAGGAGGGCCGTCATGCAGAATAAACGGCGGTCTGCCTGCACAAGTTTGGCGAATTTTTTTATAGAGCGTTCCTTCATTCCATTTTTTCAAACGCTCAGGCTCGCGTTGTGCCAAATTGCCCTTCATGGGAAACGCCGTATTGGGCAAGTTCAGGGTTTTTTTATAATCGGTAGTCATAGACTTTGTATCTCAGGTTTTAATTCTTAAAAGTGTCGCGCCGCAACGTAAAAATAGTTTTATTGTATTGTATCAGGTGCGAGATGACTATTCATCGTTCCCACGCTGGAGAGACTGTGTTGGAATCAAAACTCATGAGTTTTGACTCCGTCACTATATAAATCATTCTGTCTTTAGGGCTAGCCGATTAATAATGCGGCGGCACTTCATCAATACTTTCACCGCCGCCCGCACCTTCAGTAGACAGGCTTTTAATGCGCTCATTGAGCAATTGGCAGGTCGCTTCCAAGCGTTGTATTTGTTGCTGTTGCGCACTGACTATTTTATTGAGTTCTTGTAATAAGTCCTCTTGATAGGCGGCTTTTATTTCCAGCTCAATCAGGCGGTCATCATTCATATTGTTAAATTACTCGGGAAAATTGTTGCTGTTTTTGTGCTAGATAGCGGTCGAATACCATGCAGATATTGCGTATCAATAACCGTCCTGCGGGTAAGACTTGAATACCGTCCGTGCTGATAGTGACTAAACCATCGGCTTGCATCGGTGTTAAGGCTTGTAGTTCATCGGCAAAATACTCGTTAAAACGAATAGCATAAGCGTGTTCAATCGTGGAAAACTGACATTCAAAATGACAGATTAACTGCATAATTACCGCGCGGCGCAACTTATCATCATCATTTAACGCCACGCCTTTAAACACGGGCAGTTTGCCTTGCTTAATCAGCTGGTCGTAACTTTCCAAATCTTTGACATTCTGGCTATAAGCATCACCGACCTGCCCTATTGATGTGATACCCAAGCCGATTAAATCACAATCAGAATGCGTGGAATAGCCTTGGAAATTACGGTGTAATAAGCCTTGGCGTTGCGCAATGGCGAGTTCATCATCAGGTTTGGCGAAGTGATCCATGCCGATATACACATAACCTGCATCAGCTAAACGTTGTCCGACGCTTTGTAAAATCGCCAGTTTGACTTCTGGACTGGGTAAATCGGCATCGTTGATTTGCCGCTGGGTTTTAAAGCGACTGGGAATGTGCGCGTAGTTAAAAATCGAGAATCTATCTGGACTGACGTGCAGGATTTTATCCAGCGTTTTATTAAACGAATCGACAGTTTGCAGTGGCAAACCGTAGATTAAATCAATGTTGGTCGAGCGAAAGCCTTCTTCACGAGCGGCTTTTAAGACCGCAAAAGTTTGGGTTTCACTTTGAATGCGATTAACGGCTTTTTGTACGTCGTGGTCAAAATCCTGTACGCCTAAGCTGATGCGATTAAACCCTAAGCTGCGCAATTGCTGCACGGTGTGCAGATTGGTTTCTCTGGGATCGACTTCAATGGAATATTCGCCGCTATCATCGTCTTTTAGCGTGAAATGCTCACGGGTAGCAGTCATTAACCGGAGCATTTGTTCGTAACTTAAAAAAGTCGGTGTGCCGCCGCCCCAATGCAGTTGATTTACCACGCGATTTTTATCGAATAACGCACCCTGCATGGCAATTTCTTGGCAGAGATTATCCAGATAAGGTTGAGCGTGGGCGCGATTTTTGGTGATAATTTTGTTACACGCGCAATAAAAACACACGGTATCGCAAAACGGAATATGCACATACAGTGATAACGGCCCACCTGCGGCATTGGATTTGGCAATATGTTGGCGGTAATCGTGTTCGGTAAAACCATCGTGTAATTCCAGCGCGGTTGGGTAGGAAGTATAACGCGGCCCTGCTTTATCGTAGCGATTAATCAGCGGTAAATCGAAGTGTAAGGACTGATCCATGTTATTTCACCACGCTGTTAATGACGAGAGTGTGGCGCGTTTTATCCGCTACCGTAACATTCTCCAGTACACCGAGTAAATCACCCGCCTGTTTCATCGCGTTACCCGATTTGGAAATACGCGCCAGTAATTTAACATCGGTAAAATTGGATAATTTCATCGCGGGAGTCATTGCCTGCGCATCGCTTAAGCTGACTGATAGCGGTAACTCACTCACTTGTTTTTTGACTATCGCTAACGGCATTGGCGACCCTGTAAGTGCTTGCGCGTAAATAAACACGGTATCTGTGGGACTGGTTTGCGCTTGCAATTCAGGAGCAAGACTGACTTGTAGTTCAACAGCCGCAGTAGGTGCGCCTTCACTGCTTGCCGCTTTAGTCACTGCTTTTGTACCTGTCTGGTTATTCGCTTCGGCAATTTTGCTGTCCAGTTTGGCTAATAAACCCTGCATCTCTTGTTGTGCTTTTGAGCCTTGCGGCAACGAGTCGGCTAACTTTGCCCATAATTTTTTGGCTTCAACAAATTCGCCCGCTTGAGCTTTTGCCATCCCTGCCAACCATAAGGCGTTAGGATTGTTAGGTTCTAAAGCTAAGGCTTTAAAGACTAAATCAGCGGATTTTTCTGTGAGTTGCTGGTCATTGGCAAACGATAATGCCTCGGCATACTGCAACATTACCTCGGGTTTATCACCTAATAATTGATAAGCGTGCGCGTAGGCATCGGCAGATTGCGCGTATTTTTCCAGATGTTTATAGGATTTACCCAGCATCAACCAGCCTTCGGCATTATCAGGATTCGCCTGCATTTTTTTTGCCAAACCCTCGACCATTTTATTAATGGCTTCTTCGCTGGGCATAGCGGGTTTATCACTTGCCAGCATTTCAGGTGTCGGGTTAATGGCTTGAAAATTACCTAAACCCCAATATAAACCCGCCGCTAATACAGGTATGGCAATCATTAGCGTGTAGGACAACCACTGACCGCGCGTGGTCACGATGTCAACCTGCGTGTTGAGTTCCAAATCATCACTTAATGCCTGCTCCAATTCGGCGCGTTGTTCGTCATATTGCGCCTGACTTAAAGCATCAGTTTGTAATTGTTCGGTTAACTCAGATAAACGCTGTTTGGCAATGGCGATATTGCGCTCATCCATCGCCGCTGGTGTGATAGCACGTTGTCGCCACAGTGGTGGCAAAATAAATAACAATGCCAGTAAGACCAAACAGCCAGCAATCAGCAAAAAAAGTAAATTCAAGATAAATTCTCCGTGTCCTTATCGGTTAATAAGCGACGTGCCGCCGCTAATTTTTCTGCATTTTCCGCTACGTTATCAGCAGGTAAAACGGTTTTTTTGCGGCGGGTAAATAAAAATACTGCCAGCAAACCAACCGCTAAAAATACCACAGGCCCCAGCCAGAGCAAGCCTGTTTTGGCTTTAAACGGCGGGTTGTACAACACAAAATCGCCGTAACGGTCGGTCATGAATTGTTGTATGTCGGCTTGGCTTTTGCCTTGTTGAAGCATTTCATACACTTGACGGCGCAAATCGGCGGCAAGTTCGGCATTGGAATCGCCGATAGTTTGATTTTGACACACTAAACAACGCAATTCTGATACCAAGCTATCGTAAGCAGCTTGTTGTTCAGGGTTGTTAAATTGGTAGGTATCAACCGCATTGACCACAGGTGATAACAGCAGTAAAAAAAACAGGAGGATTTTCATGACTGTTCTGCCTGTAATTGTTTAATCAGCGGTAATAGGGTTTGCTGTACGGCTTCGGGCGTGACAGGGCCTGTGAATTTCAAGCGAATCACGCCTTTTTTATCCACGACAAAGGTTTCAGGCACGCCATAAACGCCCCAGTCAATACCGATACGACCATCTTGATCCATGATACTGACGTTGTAAGGATTGCCTAATGACTCCAGCCATTTTTTTGCCGCATCGGCTTCGTCTTTATAATTCAAGCCGATAATCGTTACTGCCTGTTGCTTGGCCAGTTCATTCAGCACAGGGTGTTCAGCACGACACGATACGCACCACGAAGCCCAGACGTTAAATAACCACACCTGCCCTTTTAAATCGCCAGTGGACAGTTTTTCAGTCGGTGCTGTCAGTTTAGGCGCGGAAAATACAGGCGCGGGTTTGTTGATAAACGGAGAGGGAATATCGTGCGGATTGAGATTTAAACCGACCGCTAAAAATACGGCAAGTATGGCAAATAACACTAGAGGAATAATAAATTTAAGCATATTGATAAAAAATGGCTGTAGAGACGTTGCAATGCAACGTCTAAGGCAACGTCTAAGTAGATGGCTTATTGAAAAAAGGTATCCTCATCATTATCGCCGTCCAGCAATAAGGATTCGCCTGCAATACGCTTTTCTTCCATGACCCATTCGCCTAAATCAATCATGCGACAGCGTTCACTACAGAATGGTTTAAACAGTTGTTCAGCCGTCCACGGCACGCTACGCTGGCAAGTGGGGCATTTTACTGTTAATTGGGAAGACATTAGAGTAAACAGCAGGTAAGGGTAAAAGGAATATTATCGGTGCTTTGCACAGGGCGGACATCGTCAACAGACGGCAACATAAATCGCACTGAACAACGGTGCTTGCCGCCACTTATCTCTGTAAAACAATAAATGGATTTATCTATCGTCACTCTGAGCATTTGGTAAGACTGGTTTTTATCCAACGCGATTTGAAAAAATCCTGCGGCGGCGACTTCCTGACTGGATAAATTGCTGTTACGAATAAGGTCAAGAATGAACTGAATGGCAATGCGAATATCATCAAATGGATTACTCCATTGTTGTAGATTTTTTAAGCGTATGTCTTCATCCTGTTCCAACCAGTAATGATATTCAGGCAAGTCAAACGAACACGTTCCACCTGGAATGGTGCTGCGCTGGGCGATGCTCTGAAATAAATCACTTTGCATCACTTGTGCGCCGATTTTGCCTTTGATTTCGTATAGTTTCTTACTCATCAGTGTTAATTCAGCTAAAACCGTGACGTTTTGTTCATTGCTCGTGATAGTTAAGGCTTTCGTAATACGATCCAGCTCTTTCAATACTTCTGATTTCAAATCGTTACGTTTGAAAATCATAATAATATCCTGCAAGACACTTAATGCCGCACGTTTATCGATGGCAGTTGCTCCTGCGGAAAAATGAGTAAATTGTTGAAATAGCTGTTCTAATCTTATGAAGACACGAATTCGTTCATTGAGTGGAAATTCATAAGTAATGGTGGTGTTCACAGACGAGTTCATCCTAGTAAGAGCTTAATGAAAGATATAAATTGTGCAGTTTTTCAACCTGCTGTGCAAGTTCGGCATTGCTTTGGGTATTATCAATAACATCGTCTGCGTGTACCAGTCTGAAAGCGCGTGATACCTGACTGTCAATGATAGATTGTACGCGCTCAGTCGATAAATTATCGCGTTTTTGTACCCGTTCGATTTGTGTTGCTACGGGGCAGTCAATGACCAGCACTCTATCGACAAAATCGGCTCTGTTGACCTCAAATAACAACGGAATGCTGAGTATGCAGTAAGGCGCGTTAAGTAAAGCTAGATCTGCTTGTATAGTTTGATAAACCAGTGGATGAATAATGGCTTCGAGTTTTTTTTTCTGTTCGGGATCGGTAAACACCAGCTCACGAATAAAATCCCTGTTTAACGAACCGTCAGCATTGACGCTATCACTACCAAATGTTTGCTGAATTAACAGTAATGCAGGTTGCCCGACAGCGACGACTTGACGCGCTATCTCATCGGCATCAAGTACAGGCACATTGAGTTGTTTGAAAAGTGTGGTAACTGTGCTTTTACCACAACCGATTCCACCCGTCAGCCCTATTTTTAACACGCGCTTACAAACCTACGGACGTTAAATAAAGACGATTAAGATCATTGCCCCACAATAACGCTATCCAACCTGCCGCCGCCAGATAAGGGCCAAAAGGAATGGGCTTGTTATGATCCTGTTTTGCAAATATTATCATCGTGATACCAATGACTGCACCGACCAATGATGATAATAAAATAATCATCGGTAAAGTTTGCCAACCTAACCATGCGCCGAACAGTGCCAGTAATTTAAAATCACCGTAGCCCATGCCTTCTTTGCCTGTTGCCAGTTTGAATGCCTGATATACCAGCCACAGCACCATATAACCTGCAATTGCCCCAATGACACTGGCATTAACATCAGTATATAAACCGAATAAACTCAACAACAAGCCCAGCCACAGCATCGGCAAGGTAATGTTATCGGGTAATAATTGATGGTCGATGTCGATAAAACTCAGTGCCACTAAACACCACGTCAGCAGTAACGCAAATCCAGCTTGCGGTGTATAACCAAAATGCCACGCTACCAGCACCGACAAGGTGGCAGTAAAGGCTTCTATCAGCGGATAACGAATGCTGATAGGGTTTTTACAATGAGCGCACTGCCCTTTTAAAAAAACGTAACTGATAACAGGAATGTTTTGATAAGGTTTGATAGGTGACTGGCACTTAGGACAACGCGATAACGGCAATGACAAATTGAACGGCTCGCCTTCGGGTTCAGCTTCCATCTGTAAATACTCTATACACTCTTTACGCCAACCGCGTTGCAGCATGACGGGCAGTCGATAGATAACGACATTGAGAAAACTACCGACTAATAATCCGATAATGCCCGCTAAGGCGGAAAATAAAGGTGTTGTCATTAGCCAACCGCCGAACCCAGTTTGAAGATTGGCAGGTACATAGCGACAATCAGACCACCGACCAGAATACCCAATACCACCATGATGATAGGTTCCATCAAACTGCTGAGGTTATCAACCAGATTGTCCACTTCCTCATCATAAAAGTCAGCCACTTTGGCTAACATAGCATCCATAGAACCCGCTTCTTCACCGATAGCAATCATTTGCTGCACCATGTGGGGAAACAATCCCACCATCGCCATTGCCGCTTGCAGACGTTGCCCCATTGATACTTCTTCGCGCATTTTCATGACCGCTTCCGCATAAATAATATTACCGCACGCACCCGCTACCGACTCTAATGCTTCAACCAAAGGCACACCTGCGGCTGACATGGTTGACAGGGTTCTGGCAAAACGGGCAATGGCAGATTTATTTAAAATAACGCCGACAATCGGCAACTTAAGCAGTGTTCTATCTAAAAAGTGATTAAAAGCAGGGGAGCGTTTTTTGAAATAGTCGAAGACTTTAACAAACACGACAATGATGCCAATGATGTAATACCAGTTCGCCTGCATCCACTCTGACATATGAATAACCATCAGCGTAAA
The DNA here is from genome assembly GCA_030654015.1 of Methylococcales bacterium. Lineage (GTDB taxonomy): Bacteria > Pseudomonadota > Gammaproteobacteria > Methylococcales > Methylomonadaceae > UBA4132. The sequence goes on from JAURYI010000132.1 coordinate 18,486, forward strand.
AGCAGGTAAATCTGCGCCGAAACTGGCGAACAACTCGGCAAATACAGGAACAACAAACACCAGCAAAATAGTTGTTACCACAAAAGCGACCACCAATACCGCAATCGGGTACGTCAATGCCTTTTTGATTTTCTTCTTCATTGACTCGGTTTTTTCTTTGTAGGTCGCTATTTTGCCCAGCAACCCCTCCAATATCCCTGCTTTTTCGCCTGCTTCCACCAAGTTGCAAAATAATTCATCAAAGTAAATAGGACGTTTTCTTAATGATTCGGCAAGCGTATCGCCTGTTTCCACATCGGCTTTAATACCCAATATCAATTCGCGCATACTGAGATTTTCATGCCCTTTACCAACAATATCGAAAGACTGCACCAATGCCACCCCAGCTTGCAACATAGTGGCTAATTGTCTGGCGAAAATAGCAATGTCACCCGGGGTAATTGCCTGTTTTTTAGGGCCGAATAACGAAAATTCTTTGGGTTTTTTCTTGATTTTTGTCACCCGAAAACCCATTTTGCGCAATTCGCTTTTTGCCATCATATCGTTTTTGGCGGCAATTTCGCCTTTGATGGGTTTCTTGTTTTTATCAAGACCTTGCCAGACAAAGTCTATTTGATCAGGTTGTTCTGCCATGATTATTCCTTGGTTATGCGGTCAATTTCTTCTAAGCTGGTCATGCCCATGCGTACTTTATTAAGTCCTGAGCGGCGTAAATCATTAAAACCTTCGGCTAAAGCGCATTCGCCTATTTCCATCGCATTAGCACCGTTTAAAATAAGCTCGCGCAATTTTTCTGTCATTTTCATGACCTGATAAATACCCACCCGACCTTTGTAGCCGTTAGTGCATTCATCACAACCGACAGGGCTATATATATGCAGATCTTCCAGTTCGTCTTGTTTAAAACCTGCTTCTAAAAGCAGTTTGTCGGGAAAGTGAACTTCTTTTTTACAATGCGGACAGAGTCTGCGCCCTAAACGTTGCGCCATAATCAGGTTGACCGCAGAGACCACGTTAAAAGCAGGAATACCCATTTGCAGCAGTCGGTTCAGCGTTTGCGGGGCATCGTTGGTATGTAATGTTGATAATACCAAGTGACCTGTTTGCGCAGCTTTAACGGCAATCTCAGCCGTTTCCAAGTCACGAATCTCACCTACCATGATAATGTCAGGGTCTTGCCGTAAAAAGGCGCGTAAGGAAGTAGCGAATGTTAAGCCCGCCTTGGGGTTCATATTGACCTGATTAATACCTTCTACGGTAATTTCAACGGGGTCTTCAGCGGTAGAAATATTAACATCCGTCTTATTAAGAAGATTTAATCCTGTATACAGCGTAACCGTTTTACCGCTACCTGTAGGCCCTGTTACCAAGACCAATCCATAAGGTCGGTTGATTGCTTCAAGAAACAGTTCTTGTTGAACAGGTTCAAAACCCAATTTTTCAATACCCAATTGGGCATTGGTCGGATCCAAAATACGCATAACGACTTTTTCGCCGAATAGCGTCGGGCAAGTATTAACACGAAAATCAATAGCGCGGTTTTTGGACAAAATAAGTTTGATACGACCATCCTGAGGAATCCGTCGTTCAGCAATATCCATTTTAGACATGACCTTGATGCGCGAGACGATTCTATTAGCGACACTGGGCGGTGGACTGACAACGGTATGCAGCATTCCATCCGCTCTTACGCGAATACGAAAGGTTTTTTCATAAGGTTCAAAATGTATATCCGATATGCCTTTCTTAACGGCATCCAAGAGTATTTTATTCACAAACCGTACAATAGGTGCCTCATCAACATCGGCGTTAATATCAATTTTATCGTCATCGGCGACCGTAAGATTCTCTAAATCCTCATCAAGAATGTCGGTAATAGAGGCTTCTTCTTCCTCTAAGGCGATTTCAATGGCTTTGGCTAATTTATTTTCCTCAACCAATATCACTTTTGGATTCAGTAAGCTGTGAAACTTAATATCATCCAATGCCTGAGAATTAGTAGGATCCGATAATGCAATAAATAACGACTTGCCTCTCACCATCAGCGGCAGGGCATTATGCTGGTGTATCAGTTTTTCACTGATTCGACTGGTAGGCAAGGTTCGACAATCAATAGCACTCAAATCAAGCAGCGGTAATCCAAAATGCTCGGAAATTTTTTCTGCAACGACGGTGCTGTCAATCAGTTTATGAGTGGCAAGATAGGATAAAGCCGAAACTTTATGTTTTTTCGCTTCTTGATCATGAATTTTAGCATCACTTTCCGTCAGCAATTCGCTTTGGATAAGGAAATTCATGATACCGCTAACTTGAGAATCTTTTGGTGCAATAGCCATTTAATCGTACGTTGTCAGTGATGAAGAATATAAATCAAGAGGGTACGCAGTGCGTCAATGCCATTAAGTTAAGCCGTTCGTGGTGAGCTTGTCGAACCATGAACGGCTTAACTTCGGGGTTTCGGATTTTTCCATTCACCCTTCGACAGGCTCAGGGCGAACGGAAAAATCCTTAACTTAATGGCATTGACGCAGTGCGTACCCTGAGAGCTAACTTATAATGACTGGATTTTACGTTGTTGTTGTTCAAGATTATTAAGCATAGACTGTAAATCAGCTAATTTCGCTTTTTCTTTATCAATAACCTCAGGCGGTGCTTTATCGACAAAACTTGGATTGTTCAATTTACCTTCAATTCGGGGTAATTCTTTGCTAATCCGTTGAATTTCTTTATCCAGTCTGGCTAATTCTGCATCTTTGTCAATTAAACCCGCTATCGGAATCAAAATTTTCATATCGCCAACCAGTGCAATCGCTGATTCTGGCGTGACATCATCAGGATTTAACCAAGTGATAGACTCTAAACGCGCCAGTTTTTGCAGATAGCTTTGATTATTCGTTAAGCTCTGTTGGTCAGACTCGCTACCGTCCTGCAATAATACAGGCAATGGCTTACTAGGGGCAATGTTCATTTCCCCGCGAATACGCCGCACACCCAGAATAAACTGCATCAACCATTGGGTTTGAGCAATCGCCGCGTTATCTATTTGCGTTTCATCGTACACAGGATACGCCTGCAACATAATGGTATCGCCTGTAATCCCCGCTAACGGCGCGACCCGTTGCCAAATTTCTTCGGTAATAAACGGCATAATCGGATGGGCTAACCGCAAAATGCTTTCCAATACCGTCAACAGCGTTTTGCGTGTGCCGCGTTGCAAGGCTTCATCATCTGATTGCAACGATATTTTTGCCAGTTCTAAATACCAATCGCAGTATTCATTCCAAGTAAACTCATAAATCGCTTGTGCCGCCAAATCGAAACGGTAGTTGTCAATCGCGTGGCTGGTGGTTTTTGTGACTTCATGTAAACGCGACTGTATCCAGAGATCCACCTGCGTATAAGCGCACTCACCTGTTAAACCACAATCTTGTTCTTCGGTATTCATCAACACGAAGCGTGCCGCATTCCATAATTTATTACAGAAATTGCGATAGCCCTCAGTACGCGCTAAATCAAACCGAATATCGCGTCCAGTAGAGGCTAACGAGGCAAAGGTAAAACGCAACGCATCCGTGCCGTAAGATTGAATGCCATCGGGGAAATCTTTACGCGTCGCTTGTTCGATTTTTTTCGCTAAATGCGGCTGCATCATGCCGCCAATGCGTTTAGTCACCAAGGTTTCCAAATCAATCCCATCAATAATATCAATCGGGTCTAATACATTACCTTTGGATTTAGACATTTTCTGCCCTTCGGCATCACGCACTAACCCATGAATATAGACTTCTTTAAACGGTACTTGCCCTTGAAATTTCAAGCCCATCATAATCATCCGCGCCACCCAGAAGAAAATAATATCAAATCCTGTGACTAACACGCTGGTTGGATAATGTTTGGCTAATTCCTCAGTATTTTCAGGCCAGCCTAAAGTTGAAAACGGCCATAACGCCGACGAAAACCAAGTGTCCAGCACGTCTTCATCTTGTTTCAGCACATAATCAGCGGGCAAATTATGTTGTTCACGAACGGCTTGTTCATTGCGTCCGACATAAATATTGCCCAGCTCGTCATACCACGCAGGAATTCGATGTCCCCACCAGATTTGCCGTGAAATACACCAATCCTGAATATTACGCATCCAATCAAAATAAGTATTTTTCCAATTGTCTGGCACAAACTTAATATCGCCATTTTCCACAGCGGCAATCGCAGGTTCTGCTAACGGTGCAACTTTCACATACCATTGGTCGGTTAATAACGGCTCAATCACCGCGCCTGTTCTGTCACCACGCGGCACCATTAACTTATGGTCAACAATTTTCTCTAATAAACCAGCGGCATCTAAATCAGCCACCATTTGTTTACGCGCTACAAATCGATCCATGCCTTGATAAGCCGCAGGAATTAAATCGCCCTCCTCCGCTTCATTGCAACGAATCGCCGCATCCACAGTGAATAAATTAATCAAACCACCATGTGGCAACGCTTGCATAGCCGAGGTATGCCTATGACGAGTCCACACCCCGTAATCATTAAAATCATGCGCTGGGGTGATTTTCACGCAACCCGTACCAAACTCAGGATCAACATAGTCATCAGCAATAATCGGAATGCGTCTGCCCGTCAACGGCAATTCAACAAATTCACCCAACAAATGTTTATAACGCTCATCATTCGGGTGAATCGCCACCGCCGCATCACCTAACATCGTTTCAGGGCGCGTGGTTGCTACGATTAAATGCCCTTGCCCATTCGACAATGGATAACGCAAGTGCCACATAAAACCGTTTTCTTCTTCCGACAACACTTCCAGATCAGACACAGCGGTATGCAGCACAGGATCCCAATTCACCAGACGTTTACCGCGATAAATCAGCCCTTCTTCATACAAACGAATAAACACTTCCTGCACCGCATCGGACATACCCTCATCCATCGTAAAGCGTTCGCGTGACCAATCCAGCGATGAACCCATACGGCGTAATTGACGCGTAATCGTACCGCCTGATTCCTCTTTCCATTGCCAGACTTTTTTAACAAACTCCTCGCGTCCGTAATCATGGCGCGTTTTGCCTTCGGCATTACACAAGCGTTCAACTACCATTTGCGTGGCAATCCCCGCGTGATCAGTCCCCGCTTGCCACAATGTGCTATAGCCTTTCATACGATGATAACGGGTGAGCGCGTCCATAATAGTATCTTGAAACGCATGACCCATGTGCAGACTGCCCGTAACATTAGGAGGTGGAATCATGATGCAATACGATTCATCGGCAGGTTTAGCAGAAAAATAATCGTTCGCTTCCCAAGTGTCGTACCAGCGTTGTTCAATCGCGTGAGGTGAATATGTTTTTTCCATGTGTGACTCGTTGTGTGTGAATTTGTTATTTTAATTTATCGTGTTAATTCAAAAGAAACCGTGAATAATCGGTTTCATCGTATAGCAACCTTAAACATTATCTAATATTTCAATGAAGATAACCTATCTAGTTAAATTTTTTCATATCCTGATCAAAACTAAACACATCCCAATGCTGATATTTTGCTGTTGCATAAACAATGGCATCCACAATATCAACCGTATGTTCGGAAAATAGTTTTAAACTGCTGACTAAAATATCACGGTTAATCTCACTAACCCCCTGATAATTTAATAATTTGGTTAGTATTTCACAGGTTTTTATTTTCGGAACTTTATATACTTTTAACAAAACATAAATACATTCTGAAAGCACACTATCTGGAATATAAACCGTTGTTTCTCCAGCGATTACTTTTGCCATAAATAATTGGGCTAATTGAAAGTGTTGCGGATGGTCATTAAGTAGATAACGCAAAATTACATTGGTATCAAGAACGGTGATATTTTTCATTGATTACTGCTTGCCATGCTTGTTGAGTTGCTTGTTCAGTTGGAATATAGGTATGTGCATATTCTTTTAAACAGCCAGCTATCGTTTGCTTTTGATTTTCGCTATCAAATTTTAGCCTAAGCGTGTGAATAAACTCATAGAGCTTAATTAGTTCAGATTCTGGAATATATTTCAATTCATTAATAATGTCATCTTGAATCATGATACAAGTCCTCGATAAATAGTTTTATTTGTACAAAATCGTAGAATTCCCCCAGATTACACTAGGCTATTTGCTAACGATGATATTGTTAGTTCAACTGCATTCAAATAATCCTGTAAAAGATTATGCCGCATGACGCAATCGTTTCTCTATTTCATTATGTAAAGCAATATAATGGCGATAATCATTACTCCATTCTATATAAATAATATCATCCGCTAACAAACCTTTACCGTATTGTTCAAAAAAATGTTCCGAACTCATATTATGATTAGTTTCATAAACTTGTAACCGCTTTGCTAAATCACACAAGGCATCTAGCGGTGAAGAATATTCGATTGTTTGTTTACGGATTATTTATTCCTCATTATTACGCTATAGAATATCTTAGTAAGTTACCCTAGATTACGCTACGCTCCATCTAGGCTACTGGATAGTTTTTCTAAGCAAAATTCCCCAACCAGAATCAGCCTCGTAAGGACGATCCTCTTTCTTGAGATTTACCAACCAAAATATTACCTTTTGATACAATTCTGACAGTCTATTATTTAAAACATCAAGGCTATCAAACTTTAGTTTTTTTAATTCGTTGCTGGTAGAGCCAACTCCTTCACCATGTACTATTTTTGATCTTATTGTGTACACTCCTTTCATGAATCTCTGCATTTCTATAAATTCAAAAGAATTATCTATAGCCGATAACAATGCAGCCCCATTGATGGAAAATCTATAAGATGTTTCACCTTGCGGTGGATTTTTCTTTACAGTAAGCAACAATGATTCCCACGCTATCACAAAATCAACAATACGCTCTTCTGGCTTGCTTTCATCCATCCCAATCAAGAAACGAGAAAAGGAACGCTCCAAAACACCATCCTGATGAATAAAAGTTTTAACAATTGAAAACGCTTTTTTGAGTCCATCAATGTCAGTATTATTTAAAGAAATATTTTCAAATATATGTTTTGGCACACTTGGTGAATACGTCATCCCATTGTGTAGTTTAGAATGATATGATACAGGATAGACTTCATAATTTCCGTGACGATATAACTTAATCGCTTTAACAACATTATCGAGCTTTAATCGTAAATCAGATTGCACTTTATTAGATACATCAAAGTATGACGACTCTCCATGCGGTGTAATTTTATGTAAACTTGTTATTTTTATTTCCACATTAGAATTTGAATAATCTATTATATGAAATTTATCAGACATACTATTAAGTATTAAGGGCTGGCGTTCATTAATAGCATTGTCATCAAGACGAACTAGAGAAATATTTGATTCAATTTCAATTAAATCAACTTCAAGTTTTATACCGTGAAGTCGCCCGATTAAAATAAAATCGTGGTATTCATTTGAAATAAGTAATTGTAAGTCATATAAATTTTTTATTAATTTCTCAGGATTAAATTGTTTTTCTGATGATATAAATGCGTTTTCTATAAGCTTTTCGGCAAGTCTCTTGGGCTGTGTATGATAACCAGCAATCGGAACAATAGATTTCACACTATCAAGATTCTCAAGATATTCTATTAACTTAATATAATCAGTATTATTTTTTAGTAAAGAAATGGTATCTAAAATAGCATGAAAATATAAAGGCACATCAATCAACTCTTTACTGTTAGGGTTTTCACTATTTATAACCCATTTTTTATCATTAATGAGCTTTGGATTAGAAAATTTTTTATTTGCAAAAACACAAATATCAGTCGCAATTTTTAGCAGTTCAGTTTCTGTCATAACATATCATCGCATTATGTTGGATTACGGCTATCACATTTTATGCGTAGTCAGATTATGCCCTGCTTCTTTATAGTGCCGATAGCGTTCTCTGCCCACTGCTTTAGTCGCTTCGCTGTTATCCAATATTTCCAGCACCCGTTCAGCGTTGGCACACTGTGAGGATAAGTTAATCACGGTTTTTTGCCATTGTGCAGGTGCGGGGAGTGAGCCGATTAATACTTGTTCAATCGTGGGAATGTCGCCTATATAAAGCTGGTGCGGTATAAAACTGCCTGCTCTGAATGTCCAGAGCAGGTTGTCCAGTTGTTGACTTTGCGCGGCTGAATCAGTCAGTACATAACAAAAACAGCCGCTACGATAGGCTTTTTCTATCAGTTTACAGGCGAATAAATTACGTTCCTGTTGTGACTGTGTCGGCAGAATATAAAAACTAATGTCAGCCATTTGCCCGATTAATGAGGTATTGACTTAATAGCGGCACAGGGCGACCTGTCGCGCCTTTTTTATCGCCTGTACGCCATGCTGTGCCTGCAATGTCTAAATGCGCCCAGCGGAAGTTTTCGGCGAATTGTGAAAGGAAACACGCGGCGGTGATTGTGCCTGCGTCTCTGCCGCCGACATTGGCTAAATCGGCAAAATTCGATTTGAGTTGTTCTTGGTATTCTTCCCAAAGCGGTAAACGCCACACGCTGTCATTGGCGGTTTCGCTGGCGGCTAACAAGTCATTGCATAAAATATCATCATTGCCTAATAAGCCGCTGGGTACGCGTCCTAAGGCGACTAAACACGCGCCAGTTAGCGTGGCTAAATCAATCACCACATCGGGATTAAAACGTTCTGCGTAGGTGAGCGTATCGCATAACAGTAAGCGTCCTTCGGCATCGGTATTGAGAATTTCGACGGTTTTACCTGCCATGCTGGTGAGAATGTCACCCGGTTTATTGGCATCGCCGTCGGGCATATTTTCCGAGGTGGGAATCAAGCCGATAATGTTCAGTGGTAATCCCATTTCTGCTATTGCTACAAATGTACCCAGCACTGCCGCGCCGCCGCACATATCGTATTTCATTTCGTCCATGCCAGCGGCGGTTTTAAGTGAAATACCGCCTGCGTCAAAGGTGAGACCTTTGCCGATTAATACGATAGGTTTGCTGTTTGGCTCGCCGCCTTGGTAGTTCATGCTAATCAATTTAGCAGGTTGACGACTGCCGCGTGACACTGCGAGAAAACAGCCCATGCCCAATTCTTCCATATCGGATTCTTCCAGTATGGTGACTTCTACTTTGCGGTATTGATTGCTTATTTTCAGTGCCTGTTCAGCCAGATAACTGGGGGTGCAGATGTTGGCGGGTAAGTCGGCCAAGCGTTTTGTGTAGGCTACGCCGTCAGCAATAGCGCGTCCTTGAGCTAAACCAGCTTGTGCGCGGGTTAATTCAAAATCGGGGGCGGCAATGATTAATTTTACCAGTTGGCTGTCGGTGGTTTTGTCGGATTTTGTCAGTGTGTATTGATACACGGCATCGCTGAATACTTCGATGATTTGACGGGTTTTCCATTGCCAGTCATAACCTTGCACTTCACTTTCCGCTAAACTGCACGCGACCGATTTAATGGTGGTTTTTTTGAAGGTATTTACCGCCGCAAATAAGGCTTTACGGTAATTTTTACCTGTTAAAGCGGCTTTTTCGCCTAAACCGACTAATAAAATACGCTCAATCGTACTGTCGGGAATGGCATTAATTAACACGGTTTCGCCATTTTTACCGCTGATGTCGCCACGGTCGAGAATTTTGCGCAACAAGCCTTGAGTGTTGTCATTAAGAACGCTTGCAGACGGGCAAAGTTGCAAGTCTTGATAAACACCGACAATAATACAATCACATTGCAGTTCTTTTAATGACGCGGTTTCTATAGAATAGTCCATAAATAGTAGGCTCAAGGTTAAACGTTAAAAGGCATTAAATACTGATAAACAGGTTTAATCACTCAAACCTGACCGCGTAATTATACAACACAACCACTGATTTTGATTGAGGAGAAACGCTTGGAAGCAGTAGATTGGCAAAAAGGTTATAACACCGAACGGCGACCGTTGGTCAGCATTTTCGACAAAATGGTAGCAGGCGATTTACTCAAAACCTTACTGGCAGTTTGGTCAGTGATTGTCGTCATTATCGTCAGTCGAAAATTTATCAGCATTCTTGCGCAGGCGGTGGAAGGGCAGATTTCCAGTGAAACGCTGCTGAGTATTCTGGGTTTAAAAACCATTATCGCCAGTGCCTCGTTTTTACCTGCGGCATTATTTATGGCGGTATTGATGGTGCTGGGCAGAATGTACCGCGATCAGGAAATGTCGGCGGTGTTTTCCGCAGGCGGCGGAACTGGGACGCTATACCGCGCGGTGTTTCTGCTGGTTTTCCCGTTGACGATACTCACTGTGGGTATCGCGCTGTATGTGTCACCGTGGGCGGCCGCTAAAATAGAATTGTTAATCAGTGATGATGAAAAAACCGCTGATGTACGAGGCATTGCAGCAGGAAAATTTAGCGAATACAGTCAAGGCGATTTGGTGTTTTATGTGGAAAGTATCGGTGCGGATCGCAAGATGCAGAAAGTATTTGTACAAAATCGCCAACATGGAAAATTGGGTATTATCAATGCGGAAAAAGCGCGGTTAGAAGATTTGCCCGATGGTCGTTTTATTATTTTTGAACGCGGTGAGCATATTCAAGGCAAACCCGGCGAGCTGAATTATGTGATTGAAAATTTTGATGAATATGCGGTGCGCATTGAAGAAAAAAGTTCGCTGATTAAAAAAAATCCGCGTGAATCCATTCCTACTTCCCAATTATGGGGGTCGAAAGAAACCACCGATATTGCTGAATTGCAACGCCGCTTTTCTATTCCGCTGGGCGTTATTTTGCTGACGTTTATTGCTGTGCCTCTGGCGCAATTGTCGCCGCGTGGTGGTGTATACGGCAATATGATTGTCGGTTTTTTAATTTATTTCAGTTACGGCAACCTTTCTCATATCACCCAAGTGTGGGTCATTAAACAAACTATTCCCACATGGCTGGGGGCTATCGGTATTCACCTGTTTTTATTAACCATCGGCTTGATATTATTAGGCAAATGGTACGGCTGGAAATGGTTGCTGATAAACATTAAGGCAAAGGTATCCGCGTGAATGTATTAACAGCTTATATCGTCCGAGAAATTTTAAAAGGCTCATTCATTTCATTGCTACTGTTATTGACCTTGTTTAATTTATTTACTTTTAGTGATGAATTAGGTGATTTAGGTAAAGACGGTTACGGCTTAAAACAAATTTTTTATTATCTTGCCCTCACCTCACCCACGGTTTTTTATGAATTAATGCCCGCCTCTGCTTTACTGGGCAGCTTGTTTATTCTGGGCGCGATGGGTAATAATCACGAATTGATTGCCATGCGCGCGGCAGGTTTGTCAGTGTTTGCTATCATCAGAGCAACACTATTGGCGGGTGTGGTTTTGGTGGCTATTTCCATATTAGTCGGCGAATTGATCGCACCCGATGCGCAAAAAGAAGCTCAACTTATTAAAGCGACGATAGACGGTAAAAAAGTCATGCTGAATGATTTGTACGGGCTATGGTTGCGTGAAGACAAACGTTTTATCAATGTGCGGGAAATACAGGATAACGGCAATCTGGTTGACATCAGTATTTACGATGTTGACGATACGCAACACCTTTATCAAACCACCCACGCAGAACAGGCGATTTTTCTGGGTAATCAGCAATGGCGATTAGTCAATATCAAACAATCGCTTATTTCCATTGAGAAAATGCAGTCGGTCACGCGGGACGAATTACCGTTAAAATCCGCTATCGCGCCTGATTTATTGCAATTAGCGGTCGTTAATCCCAATAATTTATCCATCCTTGATTTAGCAAAATACGTTGATTTTTTAAAAGAAAATCATCAAAAATCGCAACAATTTGAACTGGCTCTGTGGGGACGGGTCGTCAATCCGCTGGTAACGTTCATCATGTTACTGGTATCCGCCCCGTTTGTTATCGGTATTAAACGGGGTATCAGTGTCGGTGGCAGAATGTTAATCGGCGTAGTCATCGGTATGGGGTTTAATATCATAGATAAAATCGTCGGTCATCTGGGCTTGATTTATGATTTCAATCCGCCATTCATTGCTTTCATGCCCAGCCTGATTATGTTGGCATTAGCGACGTATGCGATACAGCGTGTGCAGTAAAACAGGTAAAGTTGCCAGGCCTGCGAGGTTTTTAAAACCTCGCAAGTCTTTATCTCACGCATCATAATAAATGTACTGTTACTCCCCTGTTATTTACCGAGAAAAACCATCATGTTATTCGCTAAGCCCCATCGTTACCTGCTCATAATAGTGACTGTTTGCTTAATGACCGCCTGTGCGACTACCAACACCGCCAACCCTGCAAATGAAAAACTGGCGCAATGGGAAAAAGCTGCAGAAGCAGGACAAGCAGAAACACAATATAAACTCGGTGCTGCGTATGCGTCAGGTCAGGGCGTACCAAAAGACAATGTCAAAGCCGTGCAATGGTTACAAAAATCGGCAGTTCAAGGCAATGCCAAAGCGCAGAATGGTCTCAGCGTCATGTATCTGCAAGGTTTAGGAGTAGCAAAAGACAATGCGAAAGGCATGGAATGGCTACAAAAATCAGTCATGCAAGGCTATCCAAAAGCGGAATACAATTTAGCGATGCTGTATAAAAAAGGGCAAATTATCGAAAAGAATGATGCGCAAGCCGCCGCGTGGTTGCAACAAGCCGCGCTACAAGGTGATGCTAAAGCGCAAACGGATTTGGGCATCATGTATGAGTTGGGAAAGGGCATACCGCAAAACACCGCGCTGGCTATTGAGTGGCTGCAAAAAGCCGCCGCTCAGGGCGATAGCGAAGCAAAAAACAGGCTGTCAGGTATTTATGCACGCGGTGTCAATAAATAGGCGCGACCTGTCACGCCCACATTCATTAAAAGTGCGGAGTCAAAAATCATGATTTTTGATTCCATAAACTGACAACTAGCTATTATTCTTATGGTAATGATTTAACGAGGGTAATAGACAGTAAGTGAGCAGAGCCTGCACTTAACTGAGTCCAGTCATCGGGCATTTCCAGTCTGGCGAACGCTGTCGTCGGTAATAATTTATCACTGTCGGGTAACTGATCAATACCCACCAGATGAACCAATAAATCTTCCAGTTCTGGATTATGTCCCACTAATAAAACGCGCTGAGCCTCTGCTGGGCATTCAGCCAACACCGTTTTCAGGCGTTCAAAGCCTTCTGCATAAACGCGCTTGTCTTCGGTAATTGTCACATCTGACACGTCCATTGCTTCAAGTACGCGCTTGGCGGTAGTAATCGCCCTTTTTGCAGGTGAGCTGATGACTAAATCGGGTATTAATTGCTGTTGTTTCAACCACTCGCCCATGCGTTGCGCCGCCTGCTTGCCGCGTTTTTTTAAGGCTCTGTCAAAATCATCAATCGTGATGTTCTGTTCCGCTTTGGCGTGCCGAAGCACCCATAATTCTCTGCTCATATTATTTACCTGTGAATATTTTTTTGTGTGTCGTTAACGACGATTTTCATTGTTATTTCTTATTAATGGGGTATCGTTAAGCCGCCTACATAATCATTAACCTTTATTATGACTATATCATTACAACTCAAGTTCCCTGCTAACTTAACGCTGGAACAGCTGATTGCTGAACTGGGTAGTGACATAGACTGTCAGTGTGTTTCCACGCAGCCTCATTTAAAAACCTATTACGATAGTTTTGACTGGCGACTGTATTCCAGCGGCATAGTGTGTGAATTTATTCCGCCCGTTTTAACGTTAAAAACCGTTAAAAATGACACCGTAATTGCCAGCACCGAACTGAATAAAGTGCCTGAATTCGTTCAACAATTCCAACACGACACGGTGGGCAATACGCTTGCACCGATATTGGAAATGCGCGCCTTATTAGCTGTCTGTACCTTGGCTTATCAACACCACCAATTCAACATCATTAACGAAGACGGCAAAACCGTCGTCCGACTTTTTATTGATGAATATCAACACATTGCGCCTCGGCTATTCTTACAGTCACTGAAAGGTTATGACCATGCCGCTGAATCGCTTATCAAGCATCTGTCCGCACTTGGTTTAATCGAAACCACAGAAACCGTGTTACTGGACGCATTAGAACAGCAAGGGCGCACCGTCAATGATTATTCCTCCAAACTGGCTATCAGTTTAACAGCCAATATGCGGGCGGATGTTGCCTGTAAAATCATTTATAGCAATCTACTGAAAACCATCAAAGTCAACGAACAAGGCACGATTAGCGACACGGACAGCGAATTTTTACATGATTTTCGCGTCGCTGTGCGCCGCACCCGTGCCGCACTCAGTCAGCTTAAAAATGTCCTGCCCGATGATATTCATAGCACCTATGTCGGCTTTTTTTCGTGGCTGGGACAAATTACCAGTCCGACACGCGACCTTGATGTGTATTTGTTAAATTTTGCGTCCTATAAAAACAGCTTACCGCTGGCAATGCGTGAGCATTTAGAGCCATTACACGATTTCCTGCTGAAAAAACAACGCCACGCACAACAGGAACTGGTAAAAAATCTGCATTCCGCCAGATACCATACCACGCTGTCGGCATGGGAACACTACCTTAGCGAACCCGTTCACATCCATCCCGATGCCAGTAATGCACATCTCACCATTAAGCAACTCGCCGATAAAAGAACACGCAAAAGTTTTAAACGGGTATTGCACGAAGGTAAAGCGATTGACGATGGCAGCCCCGATGAAGATTTACATGAATTAAGAAAATCCTGTAAAAAATTGCGTTATCTGATGGAATTTTTTCAAAGTCTCTACGATAAAGACGCGATTAAGGCGTTAATTAAAGCCTTGAAGGGTTTGCAGGAGGTGCTGGGGGATTTTCAGGATTGCGCCGTACAAGAAGGCAGTTTAAAACACTTCAGTGAAGAAATGCCGCCGATAAACACCCCCACCGATACCTTTTTAGCCATCGGCAGTTTGATTGCCAACATTGATACCCGAAAACACCAGATTCGTGGGCATTTTGCGGAAAAATTCGCGGAATTTACCGAAGAACAGACCGTAGCAACGTTTAAACAGCTGTTTGGCAATTAAAGAACGGTACGAATGACTGCCAGTCCTTTAACGGACTGGCAGTCATTCGTAAAATCTGAAAACAACCTGATTTATTACGCTACCAATTAATACTGAGGATAACCTTGTTGTTGAGGATAACCTTGTTGTTGTGGGTAGCCTTGTTGTTGTGGGTAGCCTTGCTGTTGCGGATAACCCTGCTGCTGAGGATAGCCTTGCTGTTGTGGTTGTTGCTGAGGAGCCGCGCCTTGTTGAGCACCTGCATTTTTATTTGCCACAATCGCCAATTCTACACGGCGATTTTGTGCACGGTTCATGTCGCTGGTATTCGGTACTTTAGGAGAACTTTCGCCCAAACCCTGTTTATTCAGACGCCCTGGATTAACACCTTGTTGCGCTAAATAATTGGCAACGCTGGTTGCGCGTTGTTGCGACAAAATCTGATTGTTACTGTCTGAACCCACGTCATCCGTATGCCCAGTGACCATAATGGTTGAATCGGGGTATTGATTTAAAATCGTCTTAACGGTATTCAGCGCGTTTTGTGCTTGCGGTGTCAGTGCGGATGAACCTGTCGCAAAGGTAATGCTGCTCGGCATGGTCAAGTTAAGCGTATTTTCAGAGGTTCTTTGTACCTGTACGCCAGTGCCTTGCAGTGATTGCTGCATTTCCTTTTCCTGACTGTCCATATACGCACCGATACCCGCACCGACTGCCGCACCTGCCAACGCGCCGAAGCCTGCATTTTTCAGATCATTACCACCGAACAACGTACCCGCACCCGCGCCGACCGCCGCACCGCCTAAACCGCCAATGGCTGCATTGTTAAGACCACCTGTCGGTGTACACGCCGTCAAAAGAACGGCACTGATACTAACGCACATAATTGTTTTTTTCATAATATAGACAGCCCTTGGCTAGTTTTAACAGACTTCGTAACGAAGCCGACATAAGTATCTCTGAATGAGAGACAAAAAATAATAACAGGCGCATTTTAGCATTATTTACCATTACGCAACGACTGCCAGTCCTTTTAAGCACTGGCAGTCGCATTATCTACCTGCGCCGTTCAAACAGCAAAACAGTCAATAAATAAAGCGATATTAACGCACTGGACAGCATCCACGGTTGCCAGTCACTGTAAACTAATAACGGCTGTTTTGCCCAATATAACGCCACGCCCAACACAATATAAGCCAATATACGCTTAACTTGGTATGCCACAGGATAATAATATTGCCCAAATGAATAGGAGATGAACGCCATGCTCGCATAACACACCAAGGTTGCCCATGCCGACCCGACATAACCGAACTCAGGAATCCAATACCAGTTCAGCGCAATGGTCAGAGCCGCGCCAGCTAATGACACGCCCGCACCCAGCAAGGTTTTATCAGTCAGTTTGTACCAGATAGATAAATTGACATAAATCCCCAGAAACAAATTTGCCATCAATAAAATCGGTACGACTTTCAAACCCACCCGAAATTCTGCGCCGACAAAATACTGAAAGAAATCCAGAAATAACGTGACCAGCAGAAAAATCGCCACGCAGAAAATCACAAAAAATTTCAGTACATCGGCATACACCTGTCGCGCGTCGCTTTTATCCGCATAAGCAAAGAAAAACGGTTCGGCGGCATAACGAAACGCCTGAATAAACAATGACATAAGAATAGATAATTTATAACACGCGCCATAAATACCCAACATGGTCAGATTGGTGTGCAAATCATAAGGCAACAGGTATTTCAGCAACGCCCTATCCAGCATTTCATTGATAATGCCCGCAAAACCAATTGCGACCATAGGCAACGAATAACGGATTAAACGCGCAAATAACGCACGGTCAAAACCCCACGCCAAGCCTTTTAATTCAGGCGTAAGTAACAAAAATTTACCGCAACTGGCAATTAAATTGGCGATAAAAATATAAGTAATACCCAAATTTGGATTATAAACCGCTGTGACCCACGACTGCGGATCTGCGGCGTAGGCTTTCGGGCAGTAGATAATAAAAAATAAACTGAAACACACGGTAGCGAGTATCTCGATGACTTTAATCCCTGCAAATCGCCACGCTTTATTTTCCGCACGCAACCGCGCAAACGGTATCGAAGCAATGGCATCCAGCGTTAAAATCAGCGTAAAGCACAACACATATTCGGGATGATCGGCATAATTCAATGCCGCTGATAGCCACTGATTACTGGCTAAAATCAGCAGGAAAAAGCCGATATTAATCAACAGGACAAACAGCAACGCAGTTGAATAAGTGGTATCTTTGCCCTGCCCTGTTTTATCACGAAAGCGAAAATAGCCCGTTTCAAAACCGAACAATAAAAACACCGAAAAAAAGCCCGCGTAGGCGTAAAACTCCGACACCACGCCGTATTCAGCAGCAGTAAAATAATAGGTGTATAAGGGAACTAACAGGTAATTAAGGAAACGTCCGAAAATACTGCTAAGACCATAGATGGCGGTTTGTGAGGCTAGTTTTTTTATAATGCTCATGGGGTATATGGGAGTAGTCAATGTACAGCGTAGCACGCTGGCACTGCATTCCCACGCGGCGCGTGGGAACGAGAAAATTATAATCGTTCCAACGCTCCAGCGTTGGAATGCAGCCGTTGACGCTCTAGCGTCTTCTTGCCTTTCGGCGACACAACGCTGGAGCGTTGCTGGATGAATTCCCACGCTGGAGCGTGGGAACTATAAACGACCATCACAAATACTGAGAAACGCCTTTTTCAGCAACTATAAAATTCTTATCCGCCAAGCGTTCCATTAAACGGGCATAATTGGCATCGTGTTGACTGCGGTCATTGTGACTATGCCAGCAATGCAGCACAGGCGCGGCAAATCGCCCTTCTTTACGGCGCACACCTTTATGAATCAAACGAATAACCAAATCGGAATCTTCATAACCCCAGCCTTCAAACAGTTCATCAAAGCCGTTGACCTGCAAAAAATCCTCGCGCCAGATTGCCAGATTACAGGTCATGGCTTTTTGCCACTTATTGGACTGAATTTTTCTTAACCCACCCAGCGGCAGTGTTAAAAATGGCAAAGTGCGGTTTATTTTGCCCTGTAAACGCAAAGTAAGAAAATACCACGCGGGTTTGGTATGCAGTAACAGCGATTGCGTCATCACTTCTTGCGTAAAATGTTGGCTTAATAACACCCGATTACCTGCGACAAAATAACCCGCTTCGGCTAACCGTCGATGCGTAGCAATAAAATCAGGGCGGGTAATGCAGTCACCATCCAGAAATAATAAATACTCGCCCTGACTTTTAGCGACCGCTTTATTGCGAATTGTGCCAGCTCTAAATCCTTGGTCTTCATGATAGACGTAATGCACAGCCACAGGACTATTCGCCGCGTAGCTTTTGGTTAAAGCTAGATTGTCAGCCCTAGAACCATCATCAGCAATAATAATTTCAAACTGGGTGTCTGTTTGTGCGTAGAGACTGAGCAAGCACAAGCGCAATGCGTCCGCCCAGTTGTAAGTGGTGACGATAACTGAGATTAATTTCATTTTAGATGCTGCAATGCCCACAATTTAACATATTTATAATACGCGCCTTCGGCATTGGAAATGGCTAACATCAAACCTTGTTGCCCATCCAGAAACGCGGCTTTTAAAAAATAGGTGCGAATAAACGTCCACACGCCTTTCATAATCGCCTTAAGCAAGGAAGAACGCACACCTCTTTCATACAAGACAGTCGCGCCCAAGGTGGAATAATTATTCACTTTGTGCAGCACTTCTTCAAAATCAACAAAGGCATCATGTAAAAATGGCGTATTTAATCGCCCGATATGACCATCTACCACAACGCGCTCATGCACCACATGATCAGTAAACCGCCCGCATTCACGGCGAAACAAACGCAACACATAATCAGGAAACCAGCCACCATGCCGCATCGCTCGTCCGCAATAATTGGATAAGCGCGGAATTTCAAAGCCGTTGATGTCGCTAGTTTGCATTGCCCGTTGAATTTCTGCTTTTAATTCAGGCGTGACAATCTCATCGGCATCTATGGATAACACCCAATCGCCAGTGGCTTTGTCCAACGCGCGTTGTTTTTGAATGCCAAAGCCCTGCCAGTCGGTACTGTAGACTTTATCGGTCACAGCGCGGCATAATTCTAGGGTGTCATCAACGCTACCCGAATCCAGAACAATAATTTCATCCGCCCACGCGACCGATTGCAAACAACCGCCGATATGGGCTGATTCATTTTTGGTAATAATAATTACACTGAGCGTCATGTTACACTCAGCCACGCTTGCGCTTTGTCCAGTTCGGCGGTTTCAAAATACGCGACAGGAAAACTCCGAAACCCCGCGCTGACAAACATCAATGCCAGTTCGCGCCATTGTTCTGCGCCGACTATCGCCATTTTGTTGATGTACGGATCACTTTTTTCCTGAAACGACACATCTTCCCATCTGTCGTCATGACTCCAGCCCTCAAAATCTTCGTAAATGGTAAGAATACTGATTTTATTGGGTGTTGAAACCACATTAACCATTTCGTTTTGCAAGGCAATCTGGTCTGGATAGCTGAATATCCCTGAAATTTTGACAGTCACAATACCGTCAGTGTTGCTGATTATGTCCGCGCTCATGATATTTTTCCTGTTAATAACGGTAAGGTGCATTACTGACCGCTTGCAAATCCCACGCTTGCGGTTCGACAGAGGCTTCTAATCGGTCTTCAATCACATCGTCCAAATCACTGAAAAAATCCAAGCCCGTTTGCGCTTCGATAGTATCAATACTGGTGACAAACTGGCTTAACGATTCATTGCCTTTAATAGTTTGCGGCACAATAAACGCCAATACTTTAGACGGTTGATTGGGCTTGGCTTCGGTAATATACATTTTATAAAACGCATCGGGAATTTCTACCCGCCATGAACTGGATAAACGTTCCGTTGAACCCGTAAACACAGGGCCTGTAATTACCCAGACTTTATCCGCCAATTTGGTGAAATTTTTTATTTCCGTTTCTTCCAATCGCCGCCAGAATTGCTGGTTTAAACGCGGTTTTTGCGGGCTGATGTTGGTCATTAAAAAACTGTCATTCTGCCCGTCTTTGCCATAAAGATGACTCATCGCATAGTTTGGTGCGTTATGCCCACGGTCATAACCGCTTTTGGTGTAGCTGTTATGGTCAATACGGTTAATCGCCCGCCAATCTTTAGTAAATTTATTGGGACGCGGCAAGGATGGAAGGCTTTCATCAACAGGATGCAGCGCGTATTCCACCCACAACGGATTACCGCGCACATCGGAATAACCGACAATAAAGCCGTGATTGCGCAAAGTACGAAACCATGTGTTTATGCTCCAGCTGGTTGCTTTTGGTTCGCCTTGGTACAGTAAGTTATTACGCGATTGAAAAATGTAACCGCTGACACTGATGATGATTACCAATAGTGATAACAGCGGAAAACGACGCATTAAGCGAAATAAGGATAAGAAGTTTTTCATTTAGACATTGATGTTAATAATTTCTCGCAATACCGCCGTCGCATAACTGCCCGCTGGCAAGGTAAAGCTAAGACTTAAGGTCGTATCATCAACAAACTGCCACGCTAAATCAGCGACATTAATGCGCAAGGCGCGGCGGTCTTGTTCTAAACCACAGGCGACTAAACCATCGGCAAGAGCTTGGTTATCGGCAATCACCGCTTGCTCAACAGGAGATAATTCCGCATTGCCTTTGCCCCATAACAGCCCTGTAGGATGAATTTCTTTCGCGGCAAGGCGGCGGATAATGTCATCATCAAGCTGTTCGGTTTTAAAAAAACTATGCCCTAAATCAAACACATAATAATCACCCGCCTGTGCCTGATTCCACGTTTTGTCGGTGACCCGCGCGGCAAGAATCTGATTGAACAAATATGACCGCGCGGCAGATAAATAGATACTGCGTTGTTCACGTCCGACTTTTGCGCCTGCAAATAATGCCAAGGCTTTATTGATATTATGCCCCGCATGACCGAACCGCTGTTCACCGTAATAATTGGCGATACCTCCCGCTTTTATCGCGTTCAGTTGCTGTTCGGTTTTTTCTCTGTCGCCTTGCCAATCACGAACAAGCAGTTTAAAACTGTTGCCCGATAACACGCCACGTTTTAATTTTCGCGCATGACGCACCGTGTGCAACACTTTGATATTATCGGTTTCAACTTCACGCCAATCGGGATCTACTTTCCCCGGCAACCACACACTGAACCATTGCGTAGTCACCGCGTGGCGGTCTTTTAAGCCCGCATAGCTGACATCACGCTGTCTGACACCTGCAAATTTAGCCAGTTGTCGTGCGACGTAATCGGTATTTTCACCCGTTTTTTCGATACATAAAAAAGCGTGTTCACCCTCGCCCGATGGCTCAAATGCCAGATTTTCGATGACCATAAAATCTTCGGGAACGGTGCGAATTTTACCTTGTCCAGACGGCGCACCATACACAGTAGCCCATACAGGCAGATCTATATTACTCATTTTTCAAGTAACACAATGGCTTGTACTGCAATGCCTTCTTTGCGACCTTCAAAACCGAGTTTTTCGGTGGTAGTGGCTTTGACATTAATACAATCCAGCGTGACTTTTAAATCAGTCGCAATATGAAAACACATCGCATCGGTGTGCGGCGACATTTTCGGGGCTTGCGCAATGATGGTTATATCGGCATTTACCAGCTTATAACCTTTCTCCTGCACCACTTTATACACATGACGCAATAACACCCGACTGTCCGCGCCTTTAAACGCAGGATCAGTATCAGGAAAATGTTTGCCTATATCGCCTAATGCTGCCGCGCCTAACAGCGCGTCACTTAAAGCGTGTAACACCACATCGCCATCGGAATGCGCTTCCAAACCTTGTTGATAAGGAATTTTAACGCCGCCTAAAATAATAAAATCCCCGTCACAAAAACGGTGGACATCGTACCCCTGACCTACTCTAATCATTGCTGCTCCATAAAAAAATGTGCTAATGCCAAGTCTTCGGGGCGCGTGATTTTAATATTATCAGGACGACCTTCGACAATTTTTGGTTGCTTGCCTTGCAGTTCCAAGGCACTGGCTTCATCGGTAATCGCAGGATTACCCACCGCTTGCTCCAACGCCGTTTTTAAACTGGCATAACGAAACATTTGCGGCGTTAATGCCCGCCAGATATGACTGCGATCCAATGTACCGAGAATGTTATTACCATTCACACTTTTCAAAGTATCTGCGCACGGTAACGCCAGAATCCCACCCACCTCATCATCAACCAATGAATCAATCAAATGGTGAATATCACTGGGCGTAATACACGGTCTCGCCGCATCATGCACCAACACCCAATCATCATCATGCGCGTGGTCGCGTATCGAATGTAAGCCTGACAACACCGAATCCGCGCGTTCTTTGCCACCTTTGGCACGAATAATCTGTTCATGACGGGCAACGTCCAGCTCTGACCAATACGGGTCTTCTTCCGAAATAGCCACTGCAACGGCAGTAAACACCTCGGCTTGCAACAAGCGCAATAAGGTATGTTCAATCACGGTTTTACCCGCCAACTCAAGGTATTGCTTGGGGCGGTCGGCATTCATGCGTTTACCGACTCCAGCGGCAGGTACGACTGCCCAAAATTTTATGGTGTGTGTCATTATTTTTTATCAAGTAGTTGTTTTTCCAAGCTGTCCATACGCTCATGCAATCTGGCTAATTCACGCAGTATTTTATCTTCATCGGCTTCAATACGGTTGGTTTCCTGCTCCAGTTGGCGCACATTACTCCCCCATGTATCCATATTTTTACCCATTAAAGAGGCAGATAATATAGCAGTGCATAACGAAAATATCGCCAGTCCGAACAAAATCAACCACGCCGAAAAAAAGCGTCCTAACAATGAAGTCGGTACGACATCCCCAAAACCCACATGAGTCATCGTCACCCACGCAGACCAGATACCATCGGTCAATGAGTGGACATTAGGATCAATAATGTAAAGTGCCTAAAGCAACGCTAACAGCCAACGTGAGTAAATACACCGCACTCCGTTTGCCGCTTAAGTCATTCAGCAGGTTTTTAAATAAATTCAATGCGTTGGTTAATATTTGTATTATGTTCATGACATTTCCCCATAAAAAGGGGCAATTATACGCCGTTTTTCCTTGCTGATTTGTTTGTAGTAGTAGAGTAAACTGATGCGGCTACACTAAACAGGCTTATTCCTATTAGGGCTACGAACTACCTGAATTTAAAAAGCTACAAGACTATGTGCCAGAACGTGTGAACTACAAGATTTTGCGGCGATCTTACTTGTTTCTATGTACGGTAACGTACAGAATTACCTTGGCTGTTATGAAACACTTAAGCCAAATCAAACTCTCTGGAGATTTATCATGTCACCTCTTGCCCCCTTAACTGCCGACGAACCTGAATACGCCTTAGCACTCGCCCAAAAAACGCAGGAAAGCGCGGTGTCGTGGTCTGCCATTTTAGCAGGCGCGGCGGCAGCCGCCGCGCTATCACTCATCCTCTTAATGCTAGGCACGGGTCTAGGTTTATCCTCGGTGTCGCCGTGGGCATATAGCGGCGTAACAGCAATGACTCTGGGTGTTTCGACCATCCTGTGGCTGACTTTTACGCAAGCTGTGGCTTCTGGAATGGGCGGTTACCTTGCTGGAAGATTCAGAACAAAATGGGTTGCAGTGTCTACCGATGAAGTCTATTTTCGAGACACAGCGCATGGCTTTCTAAGCTGGGCAGTCGCCTCGCTTGCGACCGCTGCTTTGCTCACATCGGTGATAGGCTCTATTGCCAATGGCGGAATCCAAGCAGGAGGTGCTGCCGCTACCATCGCGGCTACCACTACCACAGAGGTATATAAATCTGAAATAGCGAAATCCGATAGCGGCAACGAACCTATGGGCTATTTTGTGGATTTGTTATTTCGTAAGAGTATCAATGCGGTTGAACCTACGCCGATTGTCACCGAAAGTGGTGTTCTGCCAATAATTCCTCCAGCACCACCCCCTATCGGTTCTTCTTTAGAAGTGACTCGCATCTTCATAAATAATCTTCATGCAGGAACTTTACCCCAAGAAGACATTCAGTATATTGGGCAAATTGTCGCTCAGCGTACTGGACTGACGCAACATGATGCAGAAACGCGAGTAATCGACACCTATGCTCGCCTACAGACCAAATTACATAATGCAGAAATAGCAATGAAAGATACGACAGACAAGGCTCGTAAAGCTTCCGCCTACGCGGCTTTATGGCTGTTTATCTCTTTGCTCATCGGAGCCTTTGTTGCCAGCTTTGCGGCAATATACGGCGGTCAGCAGAGAGACCTAGAATTACCTCCACAACCCATCTACTAAGGAGACGTATCATGCGCTCAATACTTTTATACTTTCTCGGCATTCCCATTCCCATCATTATTTTGATTGCGATATTTGTACACTAGCACCGTAGATTGGGTTGTCGTTTTTTGGCAACCCAATCTCAACCTACAGAAACCGCGCTTTCAACGACACCTTCAAGGCTTTAAAAACCTCAAACAAAACTCCATCAAAAAACTCCGCAATAGTTCACGTCCACGATCGGTCGAAAGGGATTCAGTGCGAAATTGTATGCCTTCAATCGCCAGCGTTTTATGACGCACCCCTAATTTTATCGAGATTAACCGCTTCGTTTTGTGTCCACGCGATGACTTCTAGGCAGTCAGCCAGCACCACGTTAATGAGGGCGATGATAGCATTGGCGGATCCGAAATCAAATGCGGGAGATGTTGCTAAAAGGCTAGGAATCACGACGACCCTTTATGTCTAGGGCAACAGCGATGGGTTACCCAAGGCAGCAGGACAATATATTTTGAACCAAGGTATTGACGAGCTGCAAATAATCGCGACTAACCACAGTCAATTCAATACGTTGAAGAAATATTACTCATTTACGCAGGTTCCTCTAAACCATCATTTTTAGCATAAGACTACACAGTTTTTTCCCAAAAAAGTATACCTATAACCCCTCGTTAAATTTGGGAGAGAGCCAATATGCACTCTAAGAACCTGTTCAAAATCTTCGTAGTAACAAAGCCAAAAAAGCCAGATTGACGAATTGCAGACTGGTGTTGAGTAATCGTTCCGTATTTTTCCAAAGCCTTCGACACTTTTCCAGCCAAGCAAATGACCTTTCGACCACC
>JAURYI010000138.1 GCA_030654015.1 Methylococcales bacterium
AATCATTTTATTGGCGGTTAGCTCTAACATCAAAAAATGTCGAATAATGCCTTTACAGAACCAGCAGTTAGAAAATGCGGTAAAATACTCCTCATTCCTGTTTTACACAGATCACAACACACTTAACTATATCACTATGACTATTTCACTCACTGAAACTGCCGCTGCGCAGATTAAAAAGCAACTGGAAAAACGTGGTTCAGGGATGGGCTTAAAATTAGGCGTAAAAAAATCAGGTTGCTCAGGTTACGCTTATGTATTGGATTACGCAGATAAACTGAATGATGATGATGCGGTGTTTGAAGACTTCGGCGTTAAAGTCATCGTTTCTGCCACGGATCTTGAAATTATAGACGGTATCGAATTGGATTATCGCCGCGAAGGCATTAATGAAGCGTTCCAGTTTAATAATCCCAATGTCAAAGGCACTTGTGGCTGTGGTGAAAGTTTTTCAGTCAGCTAACAACACAAGCCTTGTCCACGAAAAGCACGAAAGACACTAAAAATTGAGCATCGTTCCAACGCTCCAGAGACTGTGAAAGTATTATGAAAATAACTCACAAAACAATTTTTGAATTTTGTAAGTCATTGTTTTTATATAATGTGGGAGGGGCTTTAGCCCCGAAAAGCGAGGCTAAAGCCTCTCCCACATGAATACTTTCACAGTCTCTGGAACATGGGAAAAAATAACTCCCCCCATTCATAAAGAATCTAAAAAATGCCCCTACTTCGTTTATCAAACATCTCCATTGCTTTTGGAACTCACGCTTTACTTAAAAATTCCGACTTTCAGCTAGATGCAGGTGAACGTGTCGGTTTATTAGGTCGTAATGGCGAAGGCAAATCCACGCTGATGAAAATCATTGCGGGCAATATTCTGCCCGATCACGGCGACATCTGGCGACAACCTGAATTAAAACTCGCGTGGTTGGAGCAATCGCCAGACTTACCCGATGATGCCACTATTTATGACGCAGTAGCCGCTGGTTTAGGCGAATTAGGCGAATGGATTACGCGCTATCACCATCTGTCGATGACGATGGATTATGAAGACGAAAAAGCCCTGAATGAACTGGGCGACCTACAACACAAACTCGAAGCGCAAAACGGTTGGCACTTTCAACAGCGCGTTGAAAACACCTTAAGCAAACTTGAACTCCCAGCCGACCTGAAAATTAACAGCTTATCAGGCGGTTGGAAACGCCGCGTTGCCCTCGCCAAAGCCCTCGTCATCGAGCCAGAAGTTTTATTATTAGACGAACCGACCAACCATTTAGACTTTGAATCTATCGCGTGGCTGGAAGAGCAACTCTTAAACTTTCAAGGCGCGGTGTTATTTGTCACCCATGACCGTGCTTTTTTACAAAAACTCGCCACCCGCATTATTGATTTAGACCGTGGCAATCTAGTGTCATGGCAAGGCACTTACGACGATTATCTGCGCCGCAAAGCCGCCGCGCTGGAAGACGAAGCCAACCAAAATGCCGAATTTGACAAAAAACTCGCTGATGAAGAAGTCTGGATTAGACAAGGCGTAAAAGCCCGCCGTACCCGTAATGAAGGGCGTGTTAGAGCTTTAGAAGCCTTACGCGCCGAACGCGCCCAACGCCGTAACACCCAAGGCTCGGCGAAAATGGCGTTAGAATCGGGTGATAAATCAGGCAAAAAAGTCATCGAAGTCACCGATGTGAGTTTTAGCTATGGCGACAAACAAATCATCAACAACTTCTCCACCCTCATCCAACGCGGCGACAAAATAGGTTTAGTCGGTGGCAATGGCGCGGGTAAATCCACCTTATTAAAACTGTTACTGCAACAATTAGAACCCACCAGCGGCACAATAGAACAAGGTACACGCTTAGAAATCGCCTACTTCGACCAATTGCGCGACCAACTTGATCCCAACATGACCGTTGTCGATACCGTTGCCGATGGCAATGATTTTATCGAAATCGCAGGTAACAGACGACACGTCATGTCCTACTTAGGTGATTTTCTATTCGCCCCCGCCAGAGCGCGTTCACCCGTCAAAAGTTTATCGGGTGGTGAAAAAAACCGTTTACTATTAGCGCGTTTATTTACCAAACCCGCCAATCTTATCGTCATGGACGAACCCACCAACGACCTTGATTTAGAAACCCTTGAGCTGTTGGAAGAAAAATTAGTCGAGTTTGCGGGAACATTATTACTGGTCAGCCATGACCGCGCCTTTCTCGATAACGTCGTCACCAGCATTTTTGTCCTTGACGGCACAGGTGACGTTGAAGAATTTATCGGTGGATATAGCGACTGGCTTGAGTACAGCAAACAACTAAAACAAACACAAGTGCAGGCAAAGAAAACGCAAGACACCGCCAAAAAAGAAAAACCCGCCGCACCTGCCACTGCGCCTGCAAAAAAGAAAAAACTCAGCTACAAAGAGCAACAGGAATTAAACAACCTGCCTGCGCAGATTGAAGAGCTGGAAAACAAACAAGCGGCACTCACCGAACAAACCGCAGCCCCCGATTTTTATAAACAAGACAAAAAAACGGTTGCCAAAACTCTGGATGAACTCAACGCACTGGAAATAAAACTGGAGGAAACCTACTCCAGATGGAACGAATTAGAAGCCCGTATGGAAGAAAATACTGAATAATCATTGCCACAAACGGCAAATTACATTATTCTTATCGGTCTTTCGTAGCACTACGAAACAAAATTAGGAGAGATGGCCGAGTGGTCGAAGGCGCACGCCTGGAAAGTGTGTATACGGCAACGTATCGAGGGTTCGAACCCCTCTCCCTCCGCCAAATACAAAACCCGCAAGCTGTATGGCTTAGCGGGTTTTTTATTGTCCAAAGAAATGACCCAAAACCTGACACCATCACGCTTGATTATCGGATTGCACCGCCAATTTTTCACCCTGAACTTAACAGTTCTGTTATGCTTTTAACCATAAACTCAAAACAAATGAAAAAATGGCTAGAACAACAAGGAGCGACTTTTCAGGAAGGTAAGGGTTCGCATTTAAAAGTATTTCTGAACGGCAAACAGTCATCTCTGCCCATGCACGGCACTCAGGAATTGGGTAAAGGACTTGAAGCCGCTATAAAACGCCAGCTTGGCTTGAAATAAGGCATAAACCATGTTTGATTACCCTGTCCTCTTAACCCCTGACAACGGCTCATTGTTAGTCACGTTTCCCGATATTCCAGAAGCCATTACCTTTGGCATGAATGAAGAAGAAGCCTTAAAGCAAGCCGTTGATGCACTAGAAACCGCTTTATCTTTTTATGTCGATGACCGCCGCGCCTTACCTACACCCTCTGTTATTGAAGGCTTAGCGACAGTGCGTCCATCGGCATTAGAAAGCGTAAAACTGGGGCTTTATGCTGAAATGTTAAAACAAGGTGTGCGTAAATCAGAACTGGCTAGACGGCTAAACTGTCACTTGCCACAAGTAAACCGTCTACTAGATTTAACACACGCGTCTCGCTTAGAACAGCTAGAAGCGGCAATTAACGCGCTGGGTAAGCGGTTGGATGTGATGATTGATTAGATTTGTAGGGTGGGCAAGCGTCTTTTTGCTTGCCCACCGATTATGCCAATTCAGCGTGGGCAAACGATAGAGCCGTTTGTCCACCCTACCTGACTGAAATTATTGAAGATTTTCCCGAACTCAATACGGATGATATAAGCGCGTGTTTGCGTTTTGCTGCGAATAGAGAGCATGACTTAGCGAGTGTTAAAGCACTGTGAAGTTATTACTTGATGAAAACCTATCGCGGCGTATTGTGCCTTTTATACAAGGTCTTTATCCGAACTCGACACAAGTTGCATTAGCTGGATTAGAACAGTCTGACGATAAAATTATCCGACAATACGCCATAGACAATGATTTTGTGATTGTTACCAAAGACGCGGATTATTACGACATGACGTACTGTATGGGCAACCACCTAAAATCATCTGGTTAAAAATAGGCAATCAATCCAAAGCCGTCCCTATCAAAACATTGCAAGATAACCAACAAGCAATAGAGAAAGCATTAATAATGAATGACAAAGCGTGTATTGAAATTTTATGAAAAATTAATATTAACTCGATTGATGGGCTTCGTGCCTCAGCCCATCCTATCGTGCTGTTTGGCTTAGCGGGTTTTTTATTGCCCTAATGAAACGCCGCCTTGTTGGTAGGATACGCTATTTGCCCCTACCAATTAACAGCAATCAAGCTGCTTCTTGTTCTGACACAGGGCTATGATGCAATAACAATAATTTATCGGCAGATAAAGTTTTTAAAGCGTAGGTTTGACCTTTTATATCGCAAAATTCTACTTCAAAAACATCGGGTTCATAGACCTCAACAATTGTTCCGACTTGCCCTTTATATAAGCAGCTATTGGGGATAGTTTCTAATAAGGCGACAGCATCTAATAATTTCATTTTAACCTCACAAAATATAACAGGTGATTAAACGGGCAAAGTCTTCGTTATGGCGTACCATCCACGCACTTTTTAGGGTGGCGGTTTTGTTTTGATACGTTATCTCGGATTCTACTGAATATTTTGTCCCGTATTGATTACTCTCCAGTAAAGTCGCTGTATTATCTTGTGCGGCTTGTAAAAGAGCGGCTTTTAATATATCTACCTCATCTAAACCAATATTTAATGCCGATTTAAATACCAGTGCTTTATGCTGACCTTCTGGATGTTCAGGATTTAAGCAATAACCGATTAACTTATTCAGGTCAATAAACGCTTTTTCTGGATTAGGTAGTTTTTCCATTGTTTTGTATAGTCGATTTATTGTTCAACGAAGTGCAGTATAAAGAAAAATTTACTCTATATGGGTTGTTTGGTTATATGAGATTCAGATAAATCAGTTAATTCTTAAATTCTGACTGCTCCTCCACTATTACCAATAATATATCCACAAATATTATCATCAGAAATAGTTACCTGTACTTGATGTCCCGATTCTTTTTGAGAACCTTTTATATGAACCAATAGAATAGCTTTATCTTTTGATGGACTTTTTTGGTGAATTTGATGTAATAATTCGACTCTATTCTCTATATGGTCACCTGTTTCTTGTTCAAATTTAAGCGATGTAAATATCATTACTTTATATTTACTAGAAACCAACAGCAATTTATTAAAATCTTCAACAACACCTCTCATTACACCTTGAGCAGATGTACCAGATGTTGGGCTAATTTCAGATTCAACAATTAATAAAGGTTCATAATCTAAAGGATGATTTATAGTTAATGTTGATACTTTATCACTATGAATTAAATCTTTAGGCTTATATTTAGTAACCATAATATCAACAAGATATTCGCTTTTATCCACTGTTGATAAAACTTTATAATTTATAAAATTATTAATAAAAAAACATTTTATCGCTTTTGTAATATTTATTGTTTCAATGGGATGCGCCTTTATTAAACTTTTCTTTAGCTCATAATAAATATCTTTGTATTCGATAGATTCCACAATTAATTTCCATTGATTTTCATAAGGTAAAATAATATCTTTGATATGTTTAACTTCACCATTCTTTTCAGCTATGTACATATAAATCTTGTCTTTTTTTTCTACTTTTAAGTCTTCATTAATATTGTCTCGTGGAAAAATAAAAAACCTATCAACACTATTATCTACCACTACTAAAATTAAAAAGTCGTATCCATTAAAAAAATTAGTTATATCTACAGAGCCATTTGTATTGGTGCTTTCAAGAGTTGTTTTTTGAACTTTTAATTTAGCAATACAACCTTCACCCAATATAACCTCTATATCACTACCAGTTTTTCTAACTTTGAAGTCTTGACTATTCAATTTTTCTAATACTTTATCCAAGTCACTCATAATTATTTCCCCGTAACTTTTAGCTTGACTGATTCAAGCATCTTAGTTATATCTTCGATGTTTTTGTCGATTATATTTTTAAATTCTTCTTCACATTTACCAATATATATTTCCATCGCTTCAATTGTGTCGCTCTTTCCTGAAAACATAATCAAGGCAATAATAATGGGCATTAATGGGATATAAACCCATTCAAAAGCAAAAGTTTCTTTTTTCAAGTTAAAATAATTTTCATTTCTCACTGAGTTACTAATTTCAGACGGTGGATAACCTAAATTTTCAGAAAAACCCCCATACATTTCAAACGTTTTCTTGATTTCAATAGTCACCAATTTCTGCATATCTGTTTGTAACTGTTTAGCAGAGTTTTTTATTTCAACTTCCATATCACCTTGATTAATTCCCATAAAAACAACCTTATCCTTGATTTTTCCTTTTGATTCTTTTACCCAATTTTCGAGAGATTGATCCATTAAACCTTTACAACGTAACGGCAATCTGAGAATCAACGAATCAAAAAAATCATCAAATGCTTGGCGTTCAATATCTTTTTTACCAAACGTTTGAGAAATACCCGCTCGTGTTTTTCCTTCGCTACAAACACCAATAACAGATATTCCATTAATTTGACTTTGTATCTCTTTTCTTAAAATATCTTCAACGTCTTCTGATATTTGGTCGGCTTTAGTAAGAATTACACTGACTTTATAATTTTCGGCAATGAATTTTTTAATTATTGTTATATCGCACTCTTGGATTCTCGCACTGCCCGCATTGATGCAATAAAACACGGAATGAAACCATTTATCAGCGGGTTCATTAACGCCCCGTTGTTTAAATTCATTATCTAAATCTTGCAACCATTCTTCATGCTTTCCTACTTCAAGTCCCCATGAATCAAATAAGCAAACAGGAAGACCATTAATTTCAAAATCGATAGGATGAAAGCCGTTTTTTGTGACAGGTTTGCCCACACCTGCCTCAGCCACTTTTTTTCCATAAAGATAATTTATCAGTGTACTTTTACCGACACCTGTTTGACCCACAATCACTGCGTTATATCTGGCATTCATCATTTAGCCTTGTTTTTATTTAAAATTTTTAGCGCGTAGCATGGGGATTCACTATCTTGCTTGGTTATTTATTAGTCGAATCATCCTGACTTAATAAAGCGGTTGTCTGTTCGGAAAAGCCTATTAGTTGAAACTGCTCAAGATGACGTTCAATAAATTTTTGACCACTTGAGGTGATTAAATTTATATCTTTGCTGATAAGTTGCATATCATCATTGAGTTGTTCAATAAATCGGGTGGCATTTTTTATAATGCCCGCTAATTTTTCATCCACAGCGTTGCTTAAAATATTTTTACTGCTTTCTCGCATATTGGGATTATTATCAATTCGAGCCAATTGCTCTTCTGCCTGTTGAATTGCTCTGTCTTGCAATTCAGCGTATTGCTGGGTTTTTTCGTGAATAAGTTTATAGGCTTTGCGTTGTAAGTCAATACGCATAGAACCAATGGTTTCAACAGCTTCAACATTAATGCGCGTTAATTCCTTTTGATATTCCATCATTGCATCGGAAACTTTTTTCATACGCTCAAATTCTTTGTCTTTTTTGAGCTGTTCTATTTCGGTGATAATACGGAAAATTTCCGTTTCACGCTTGATTTGCATATTGGTTGAAAATTCATCTTCCTTTATTCTTTGATTAGATAGTGCCTTTTCAACACCCACCTGACTTTCTATTGTTCGTTGAACATCGTTGTCTTTGGATTCTTCTTGCCGTTTATGCTCTGCACGTCTTAAGGGTTCTTCTGCCCAGTTGCACATCATATTCACGGGAGATTTTAAAACATCGCCTAATTTTGATAATACAGCCCCAGCACCTTGAGCTACTCCGCCTGCGCCTTGCGCAATCCCACCAATACCTTGAGCAATACCGCCTATCGCTTCACCAACACCAACACCAAAACCTATAATACTCATAATTCACCCTCGCTTAATTGTTTCATCATTCTGTCAAATACCACCCGATTTTTTTCTAGGGCAACTTTTATCTTATTACGCATGGTGTCTGCATTTTCACCTACTTTCATAAATTGATTCAAAGAATTTTCCATATCTTTAACTAATTTAATTCCTAAATCTAATTGAGTGGAATCAGTGGTTTTTACAATTGACCATTTGCCCAATAATTCAAGAAAGACACGCGCAAAAATTGTTTCAGCAATTCGCCGTTCTTCAATTGGAAATTGCGTAACTATATGACTGAAAATATGCCAGTGACTACTTAGCCATACCATAAAATATTTTTCTCTAGCCAATTTTAATAACACAGGGCTGTTTTCGTATTTATACGAAGGTTCATAGATTTCGGGATTATGATAATCTAAAAAATCCTGCACCATTTCAGCCCTGCATTGTTTTAATGCTTGCAGGGTGGCAAATTCTGCTTTTTTATTTGGCATTTGTCTTTTTAGCAATACTATCAAGCTGAGCTTCTGCGGCTTCTCGTTTAGTATCTGAGGTTAATAGACTTAGTATTTCAATAACGTGCGTTTTTGCGAGGTCTCCACTTAAATCAATACTTTTGGTGTAACTGGCAACTAACTCTTGAATCCATTGTGCTGAAACTGCTTTATCAACGACGGCGGCTTCCATAGTTTGAATAACTTCTTTAAGCGTTTGGGTAAAAAATTGCGATCGTTCTCTTCGTAAATCTTCCTGCAAGGAATTAGCAAATTTAATTTCCTCCTTGTATTCCTTAATCAACTCAAGATAGTGTTTTTCGTATTGATAAAGTAATTCTAGCTTGGCTTTTGTTTCGCTTAATTGTCCTGTTATTTCCGTATCGTTTGGCATAGTTTCTTCCTCATTAGGTATTTCGTCATATTGACGGCGTGAAGTTGCATTAGTATCTGGATAGTCTGACATAGTTTCTTCTTTTGTCTCTGATTGGGTTGATTGTTCAGATTTATTTATAACCAGTGGTTTTACTTGAGTTAATTTATTAAATAATTGTTCAGCTTGATTCTTGGATTCAAGATTTATAACAGGCTTATAAATGTTAATAAAATTTTCAATAAGCGTTTTTCTTTCTGGCTCATTAACCATCACTAAAATATGAACATGGGTTGCGCCCATTTTCTGCGCTTTATCCCATAAAAGATTACGACTAGGACTCTTAAGGCTCGTTAGATTATTAGCTTCACCTATAAAATGAGCCGTCCATCTTACAGACATAAATTTGCTGTATTCACTGGCAAAAATAAAAACACCTGCTTTAATAATCTGGCGTGCATCATTCATTGTTAATACTTCAAATGGATGTTTACCCCATTTATAAATTGTTGCCATATTAGTCCTGTAGGTTGGAATAAGTCTGTTTGAAGATAAGCGAAAACAGGCGTTTCCGACAAACCATTTTGGACATTATCACACGTTATCAGAAGCCCCTGCGTTACCGCTAGTGTGGGCTTATTTGACCTACTCACGACATCGCCTGACATCGAGCATAGTCCGATGCTCCCGATGCTATAACGGTAAAACTAACAACGCGGGCGTGGTGTGTTTTCGTTTTAGCTCTAAAGGCGGTAGGATTTGTTTTATCCTACCGCGCTGATTAAGCGATCTTATCAACTTGCAATGTGTAGCGATTGAAAGAACGTCCGCTATTTTTCTGTTCTTTGCCGTGAAAAGTCACTGTGACTAAATCCCCTAACGTGGCGTTTTGTTGTTTTAGGCTGTGTATCAAATAACGATTCAGGTCAACACCGACAATCGCGCCGCTATCATCTTGTAACAGCATGGTTTTATATTCGTCATAGAGTGAATCATTAAGTGTGCCGCTGCTTTGAATGATGCCTGCAATTGTGTCGCCTGCCTTAGGTTGCCAGTAGGTTACTTTGTCTGTTGTTGCTGATTGGTTTTCAGTCATTTTTATCCTGTTTGTTAATGGGTATGGCTGGGTACAATTGTACTTAGTTGATCTTAAGTTATCAGGTTTTAGCAAACTGTCGGCGCAATAAAAATAATACGCTGAACAATACTATCGCCGTAATTAATTGGATTAATGATAAATACCAGTCGCTTGTTGGTTTGTTGAGGGTAGCAACGCTGAACGTGGGGGCGGTGTGTTGTTGTTCTTTACTCCATGCGCTGTCTGCCATGATGTTAGGCACGAAAAAATCCCGCCATTGATCTTCAAATTGGTTCACCTGTTGGATAAATTCTGCATAACGTGGTGCGTCTATCCCTGCCAGTCGGTCTGCCATTAGAATCACTGCCAAGGCAGGCGAAGCCGCCGACCAGCGTTCCATAAATTCAAACTGACTTTTGCGCACGGCATCAAATTGATACATCAATGGGCGTATCTGGCTGTCTAGTTGCAGGGCGGCGGGTAAGCCTGCGATGTCACGCGGTAATTCTACGGCGGGCGGTTTGATGTCTGGATGGTTGGCGTACCATTGTGTTAATAAAGCAGGGCGTTGCTGATTATTCAGTTCTTGAAAATGGCGAATCTCAATAATCGCGGTCATGCGTGAGGGCATTTTTGCGTATTGATTCGCCGCCCAGCCCAAACCAGCGGGGATGGCGAAAGTAATGACCAGCCAAGTGCCGAGCATGGCAATCGCCGCCGCACCCGATGAAATCGGCAGTAATAAAAATAATCCTGCAATGCCGAACCACACGAGTGCATACAGGCTGATAAATAGTAGCCATTGCCCGATTGCACTGCCTGTCGCGCCTGAATCGAGAGCGAAAGTCAGTAATGAGCTGATTATCATCACTGCCAACAGCAAGCCATAGCGCACACCCAGTGCGGTGTATACCAATAACCACGGCTTGGCGGTTTGGGTGCAGACCAGTCGCCATACGCCGCTTTCTCTATCTTCTTGTACCAGTCCATACGTTAAGGCAATGATGACTAGCGGGGTTAATAGCGCGAGCAGGGTGGCAAAATCCAGAAAGCCGAATTCGTGCATTAACGGGTTGAACAGTTGGTCGCCGTTGCGTTCGTCAGTATGCCGACTGCGGGTGGATATTTTGATGTTGGTGCTTAAAAAATCCAGTTGGCTGACGTTTAATGCCAGACCGCCCAAGGCAGGTAAACGCAACGGCGGTGCGTTGGAACTCGCGGAAAATGCGCTGGCTTTTTCGCTGCTGTCAGTGGCTTTGTGGGCATCGTGCATTTCTGCCTGATTGACAGCGTGCTGCACAATCACAGGGGCATTGGCTTTGGCACGAAAGTCACGCGCGGTCAGTCCAGACCAGACCGCGCTGATGGTCATGAGCAGTAAAAATACGCCGACAATCCACAGGTTGAGCGGGTTACGGCGAAAGCGTATCCATTCAATGGAAATAAGGTTCATCATGGGGTCAGTCTCTTTGCCGAAAGGGTGAGTAAAGTGAGTGCAAGCGCGAGCCAGAGCAATAACACGACTATATCCAGTCGCGCGGTGTGCAGGGCAAACAGCAGATCAGGTGCGCTATAGTCAAAGTCTTTGACACTGCGCCAATCGGCTTCTTCGCCTTTCGCACCGCGTTCTGTACCATGACTGCGCCCTCTGTCCCAGTCTTCGGTCAAGTTGATAAAGTAATGGCGATACTCTTCGGCGGCATCTTCAAAATGCCGTTGATGGGCTAAATCCATACCTGCCAAGGTCATGGACAAGGAGCGAATAGCCAGACTGGGCCCTAACCATGACGCAAGGTGAGTAAGGTGTTGTTGCAGGGTAAAATTGTCGCGTAAACGGTCAAAATGCAGGGCGTGTATGCGGACGGAATAACCGTCATTGAACTGGCGGTTGAGCGACACAAAGCCGACAGGTAAATCTTCTTTACGGCTCACGTTGTATTGCGCCAATACTTGCGCTTCAAAGGCTTTTTCGCGTTGTTCGTGCGAGCCGTCGCCGTTAATCCCTTGGTCGATGTCTTTTTTTATCGCCGCCCAAAATTGCTTGGCATCGGGATTGGGTGTGAGGCTTTGCGCGGCGACTGCGCCGAGTCTGGGAGCAATAAATACCCCGCCTAGCCAGAAAGCCAACAAGCAGAATAAAGTCACGCGACTGGTTTTAAAATACGCGGAGGCGGCAATCGCGATAGCAACAAAAATGGTGTAATACACTAAAAACAACAGTAATAACAGGGTGAGTCGTAGCAGGTCATCCACGCTCAGCGTGAAATTTTGCTGTAGCAGAATCAACGCAACAATGAGCGCGGGTGACAATACCAGACTGAACGCGGCAAGCAAGCCCAGCAATTTGCCGAATACCAAGGCATTGGCATTGACACCTAAACTGTGTAGCATCCGCAACGTGCCGCGCTCGCGTTCCTGACTGACGGAGTTAAACGTCAATGCCACGATTAGCAACGGCAACAGTGCGTATAACACAAAACTGGTGGTGGTTTGTCCGAAACGATTGGCTAAAATATCATCGGCACTGGGATTGAAACGTTCCAGATTGCGTTTATGCGGCTCTAGCCATAATGATTGTCCGATGAACGGGCGTAAGCCTGAATCTAATGCCGCAACGGGTAAATCAGGTTTAAATACATAAATGCCGTAATGGGCAGCGGCATGGGGATTTTTGACGCTTTGCGTGTTCCATTGTTCTTTGGCGGTGATGCCGACGCTTTCTTTTTCCTGTCGTAATTGTTGCAATTGAAAGGTAGAAGCCAGTAAAAAACCGATAAAAATCAGCAATAACGAACAGCCTAAAGTGAGCAATCTGCCATCGCGCACTGTGGCGATAAATTCTTTACGGATGATGGCGGTTATCATGCCAAACCTCGCGCATGGGCTAAATATTTTTGCTCCAGTTCATCGTGCTGTACGGTATGGGCATCAAATTCTTCCACCAAACGCCCGCTTTTCATGATGCCGATACGGTCGGCAACCTGTTTGGCATTAAATAAATCGTGCGTTGCCATTAAGACCGCCATGCCGTTATCAGCGGCGGTACGAATACGCTGAGCAAAATCATTTGCCGCGCTGGGGTCGAGTCCAGAAGTCGGCTCATCTAATAGCATGGCTTTGGCGTGTTTGGTGGAGGCAATGGCTAAACCGACTTTTTGCCGCATTCCTTTGGAATACATGGAGACCCGTTTGCCGTGCGCGTCGTCTTGCAAGCCGCTGTCGGACAACAGCTGTTGCGCCTGTTCGCGGGCAATGGTAATGCCTGCTAAAGTGCAGAAAAACGTTAAATTTTCCACGCCGCTCATCATCTCGTATAACGCGACATTTTCAGGTAAATAGGCGATTTTGGCGCGGACTAAATCTGGATTCTCGTGTGGCGATTCGCCTTCAATAAACACCGCGCCGCTGGTCGGGCTATTGAAAGTTAAAAAGGTGCTGATGGTGGTGGTTTTGCCTGCGCCGTTTCCGCCTAACAAGGCATAAACACAGCCTTTAGGGACACGCAGATTCAGGGAGTCGATGGCGCAGTGTTGTTTGTAATTGACGATTAAGTTTTTTGCTTCAAGAACGGCGGGAGGCGTATTCATGGACGTTTTTCCAAATTAAGCGGTGGTATGCAAGAACGGACTGCGGGTGTGTCGCGTTCAATAAATTAACCCAATAAGACGGTTGCGCCGATGAATTACCTCATCGCTACAAAAACACACTGAATGGTTCAACGATGACTTTGTCGCCCACGTCTACGCCTTGGCAGTCGCTGGGCAGGACGATGTAACAATTGGCGATACTTAATGCGCTGAGGATGTTTGAGCCTTGATGTCCTGCGCTGTCTACAAATAATTTGCCGTGTTCGTTTCTGAGGATGCCGCGTTGAAATTCTTGTCGTCCTGCGGATTTTTTCAATACGCTGGTGCAGATTGCGCTGAGTTGCAGCGGGTGAGTCATTGCCGTGCCTGTGAGTTGTTGCAGGGCAGGGGCGACGATTTGTTGAAAAGTGACTTGTGCGGAGACGGGATTGCCGGGGAGTCCGAAAACATAACACGCGCCGATGTTGCCGAAAGTTAAGGGTTTACCCGGTTTAATGGCGAGTTTCCAGAAGTTGATATGCCCGCATTCGGTTAATACTTCTTTGACATAATCCGCATCCCCGACCGACGCGCCGCCTGTGCTGATGATGACATCGTGATTATTTGCGGCGGTGGTGAATGCGTCACTTAAGGCTTGTTTGTTATCGCGAATCACGCCTAAATCGGTAACGTGAAAACACGGGTCGTTAAGCAAGCCTAGCAATAAGTAACGGTTGCTGTCGTAAATTTGCCCTGTGCTGAGCGGATGCCCTAATGCGGCTAATTCATCGCCTGTGGAAAAAATGGCGATGTTGAGGCGGCGGTACACGTTGACAGTACCGACTCCTGCGGTGGCTAATAAGGCTAAATCGACGGCGGTTAATTTTTTACCCTGCACGCATAATAAGCTGTCTTGGGCGACATCTTCGCCTATCGCTCTGACATTTTGGTGTGTTCTGGTGTTGGCGGGAAAGTGTATTTGTTCGCCGTCACGCTGAATATGCTCCTGCATAATGACGCTATCTGCCTGTTCAGGCAATACTGCACCTGTAAAAATACGCACGCATTGCCCGCGTTGTAGTTGTCCTTGAAACGGTTTTCCTGCCCACGAAGTGCCGATTAATTGCAGTGTGAGCGGCTGTGTCTGTGCTGCATCTTCGCTGATAAACGCATAACCATCCATTGCCGAATTGCACTCATGCGGGATGTTGATTGCTGAATAAACGTCTTCGGCTAATACCCGCCCTAACGCAGTTTTCAGGCTGATTATTTCTTCTTCACCAATGGCTTGGATGGTCATACGAATGCGTTCCAGTGCGTCACCCACCGTCAGCATGGGCGTTTTTTCTAGGCTACAAGCATCAATCATAATAGGCTCACTATAAAGTCGGCGATAAGTTTGGGATTGTTGAGGTCGAGCGGTGTTAAATAATCGGGCGTTGCCAGTGGTGTGTCGCTGGCTAGGGCGATGATATTGGGATCATGAGGGTATAACAATGGCTTCTGAAGGGCGGCGCGGTGCAGTTCAATTTTGGGAAAGGCTTCGGATTTAAAACCTTCAATTAACAGCAAATCCAGTTCAGACTGGTCAAAAAAAGTGAGTTGTTCATTTAAGCTGGGTTCTTGTGCGGCATTCAATTCGGTAATAACAGCGCGGCGGTACGGCGACACCAGCATCACAGGTGTCGCGCCTGCCATGCGCAAGCGGTAACTGTCTTTGCCTTGATGGTCAATGTCAAAATCATGGTGGCTGTGTTTGATTAAGCCGATGCGTAAACCGTGATGTTTTAACAGCGGTATCAGTTGCGTCAATAAGGTAGTTTTACCTGTGCCACTGGCGGCAACAAAACCTAACAGCGGGATGTGGGCGTTTTGCATCAGTTTAAATTATCAAGCGGTTAGTGTGAGCTTAGGCTATGATTTTAACACTATTCAATCCCCGTCATCTCGGAGCGTCCTTTGATTCGTCTTTATTTCACTTTATTGTTGCTGATTGTGCTGTATTTTGGCTTGCGGGCGTTATTGACCAAGACGATACCGCGTTATTTAGCGGAGTTGCATCGGTTATGGATGGCATTGACAGGCGATAAAGCCAGTTATTCAGAACAGCACAGCGGATTTAGTGCGAAAGGAAAAATGACCAAGGAAGAGGCTTATGAGGTGTTAGGTTTAAAATCTGGCGCGTCCAAGGCGGATATTGTTGATGCCCATCGCAAGTTAATACAGAAAAATCATCCAGACCGTGGCGGTTCGGATTATTTGGCGGCAAAAATCAATTTAGCGAAAAAAACCTTGCTGAAAAAGTAACTTAACCTATTAATTCGTTATAAATCAATAAATTATGATTATTTTATAATAATTATAACGCGAAATAACGCACCGCTGAAAGAGCGACTCCGTTGCGCTCAAAAAAGCACATCGCCGCTATTAGCTTATTTGTCAGTGACTTGCTGACAAAATTCATCATCTTCGGCAAATTCCCCAGTAATTCAAGCGTTACTACACGCTACCGCTCACTTTTTATTATCTTTTTTTTCTGCCAAAAACGCACAGCTTGAAATAAAAAAAATCAATTATTTCAATTGATAAACAAAAGATGTTAAAGTAAAACCTAAGGAGTGTGCCTTAACTGACTGACTCATCTGGCTTGTGACCAAAACACAAGTATAGCTAACAAAATGAATTTATCAGTAAATGTATGGATGCGGTAAGTCCCTTGCAGAACACAAACATCTCAGACCAATTATAGTTCGTCTGTGAGTTATAGAAAGCGAATAAGTCGAAAAAATTTAGGTTATTGCATTAGAGGACAGGGTAAACCAGTTAAATACGCCACGATTACCCGCTAATGATGTCACTACTTCGGCTTAACACAGATTAACTGAGGAGTTAATTATGATTGAAGAATTAATTGAACCATCAGACGAAGACATCGTAATGACCCACGATGATGATTTGTCTTTTGATGGCGAATTTGATGTTGCTTCGGCGATCATTGAAAAGCTGAATAGTGACAGTTATAACACCATTGGTAACGATGACAGTGATGACATTGCCATTGTTAAATCGCGTAGCAGTGCGGATTTTGATGCCACGCGCGTCTATCTTAATGAACTGTGTCGATCGCAATTATTAACCGCCGAACAAGAACGATTTTACGGTAAGAAAGCCTTGCAGGGCGATCAGGCGGCTCGTAAAGTCATGATTGAAAGCAATTTGCGCTTAGTAGTAAAAATTGCCCGCCGCTATTTAAACAGAGGCTTGCCGCTGTTGGATTTAATCGAAGAAGGCAATCTGGGTTTAATCCGTGCAGTCGAAAAATTTGATCCCGATAAAGGTTTTCGCTTTTCAACCTATGCGACATGGTGGATACGTCAAACCATTGAACGCGCCTTGATGAATCAAACCCGCACTATTCGTTTGCCGATACATATTGTTAAGGAAATGAATACCTACCTGAAAGCACAACGCCATTTAGCCAGTACGCTGGATCATGAGCCAAGTGCGCTGGAAATTGCTGAATATCTCGACAAGCCCGTC
The DNA here is from genome assembly GCA_030654015.1 of Methylococcales bacterium. Taxonomy (GTDB): domain Bacteria; phylum Pseudomonadota; class Gammaproteobacteria; order Methylococcales; family Methylomonadaceae; genus UBA4132. The sequence goes on from JAURYI010000138.1 coordinate 16,887, forward strand.
AGTAAAGTGGAAAAAATGCTGAAACTGAATGAGCGTGTGACTTCGGTTGATGTGCCCGGCGGTAAAGATTTTGATAAGCCCTTACTGGATTCTTTGGCTGATGATGCCACGCTGTCCCATGAAGAGCGGATACAGGAAAACGGCATTAAAGAAAACATTACTGGCTGGGTGTTTGAATTGCCTGAAAAACAACGCGAAGTGATTTGCCGTCGTTATGGCTTATGCGGTTATGAAGATGCGACGCTGGAACAGGTTGCGCAAGAATTAGGCGTTACCCGTGAGCGTGTTCGGCAAATTCAAATGGACGCATTAAAACAATTGAAAGAAATCCTCAAATCACATGGCTATTCGTTTGAAGCCATTTTTAACTGAGGACAGCAACATTGAATAAGAAGGCTTGCAACGCCTGACTATGCTGGTGGCATAAGTCAGGCGTTTGCACAGCTATCTTATTAACAAAAGCGTGTTTGTAACGACCAATCGCGGTAATTGAATACCTGACCTTGCTGTCTCACGGTTTCAACATCCTCCAGACAAATCGCCGCAATCACCCACTGCACTGCATTCAGTTTCCCAATAGCAAGAATACCGTCATCAGGAAAACCTCTATCCACGGGCGTGTAAATTGCCGATAAGCCGATATTCACATCCACCGCTTGTGACCACGGTGCTTCACCGACCAGCGAAGACTGCACCACATAACACTGATTTTCCAAGGCTCTTGCCTGACAGCCGATTTTAACGCGATGATAGCCCGCCACCGTGTCGGTACAGGTCGGTACTAAAATCAACACACAACCCGCTGCCACCTGTTGCCGCGCCAATAACGGAAACTCGCTGTCATAACAGATATTAATGCCGATTTTGCCGTATTCGGTGTTAAAAGTTTTAATGTCCGTGCCGCTTTCAATCAGCCATTGCTCATTTTCAAAGCGCGTCATCATCAATTTATCCTGATAATCAAAACGCCCGTCAGGCATAAACAAATACGCACGGTTGCGATACGCACCCGACTCAATGCGTACAGGAAATGTACCCGCCTGAATGTAACACTGATACTGCACCGCCAAGGATTGATACAACGCCACATAATCATCATGCAGGCTTTGCATGGCTTCCAGTTGCTTGCTTAACGAAGAATACACTTCCACGCCAAACAACGAAGCCAGCTCCATACTGGCATACTCAGGAAATACTAAAATATTGGCATCCTGTTGGGCCGCTTCTTCCACCCAAAGAGCCACTTTAGTGCAGTAATCCTGCCACGTTGCCAGAAAGCTGATGTTGTACTGCGCAGCGGCGATATTAACGCTCATGTTTAAGCCAGAAAGTCATGGGTTTCGGGGTTTCCTCGGTGTCATCAAGATCACGCCAGCTGTAGCTGGTTGCCAGTTCAGGGTGTTTCACATAACCGCGTTTCGTCCAAAAAGCATCCAGCGGCACATAATCCGCAGGGCGGCGCGGATGATTCACAGGGCGTTCCACACAACAAAACGCAATGTACTTAAAACCGCCTAAATCAGCGGCGTGGGCTTCGCGCTGTTCAAAAAACCGCACGCCAATACCCAGACCGCGATAATTTTTATCCAATACTGATTCACTGCAATAAAATACCTCGTCCAGATGGTAACCGTGTTCTAAAAACGGCTGCTGCATTTCTGCCGCTTCGTCACGCATAGCCATTGCTGTCGATGCCCCGACGATTTTATCGCCATCAAACGCCAGTACAATCACACTGCTGGGGCTATCAATATGGGTTTGCAGGTATTTTTTTTCATAATCGTAATCGCCATCATACAGATAAGGAAAATCACGAAATACTTCAATTCTAAGGCGAGCAAGGTCGGGAATATACTGCTCAAGAGCCGCACCGCTCCAGCGTTCAATACGAATATTTTTAGACATGGCGAAAGTGTAGTTAAGAGTAAAAAAACGGCTATTTTACCGAAGTTATCGGTTTTTTCGTAGTTTATGCAGTAAAAAAACGCCTATACTCCAGCCCGCAGTACAATAGCCACCTCGACACATCCACTACTTTAGTTAAATTCATGAATAACCTGTTTACCATTGCCGCCGCCTGTCTGCACAGCGCGGCTATCGACGAAAAATTAGCCCTCACGCATCATGCGTGGCAGTTATTGGCTAACGGTGAATTAAGTTTTACCGATGATGTGCCTGTATCCCCGATTGAGCAAGTCACTTTTCCCGATAAACCCGCGTTATTAGCTCCGCGTGAAATGCCCAAACGTAAGTTCACCACGCCTGAAGGTAAAGCGGCGTTTTTTCATGCGATTGCGCACGTTGAATTTATGGCGATTTATCTGGCGTGGGACATTATTTATCGCTTTCGTGGAATGCCTGAGCAATTTTATCAGGACTGGTTGCGGGTTGCCGATGAAGAAGCACAGCATTTTGAACTTATCCGCATTCATTTACAGAGCATGAATGTTGCGTATGGCGATTTACCCGCACACGGCGGTTTATGGGATCACGCCAAAGACACCGCGCATGATTTACTGGCGCGCTTGGCAATGGTGCCGCGCTGCATGGAAGCGCGTGGTTTGGATGTTACGCCTGCGATTATTACCAAATTTACCAGCATCGGCGATAAAGCCAGTGTCACCTTATTAACCCGCATTCTCACTGATGAAGTCGGTCATGTCGAGCGCGGCTCGTACTGGTTTAAACAGCTTTGTCAGCAACAAGGCGTTGATGTTGAGGCAAAATATCAACAGATCATCACGCAATACTACATCGGCGGCAAGCCAAAAGGCCCTTTTAATAGAGAAATGCGTATAATTGCAGGCTTCTCTACCGCTGAACTGGACTGGCTAGAACTCCCATGAAAACACAAAAAATCTTTGATACGCCGTTGTTTAATTTAGGCTTTAGAGCCTTTTTCGCCTTGGCAGGCTTTTCTGCGTTGTTGCTTATCCTGCTGTGGAATGCGATGTTTAAAGGCTCGCTCAGTGTGAGCAATTATTTTGCCCCCAATGAATGGCACGCTCATGAAATGCTGTTAGGCTACTCCGTCGCGGTCATGGCAGGTTTTTTATTAACCGCGGTAAAAAACTGGACAGGGCAACCGACTGCCACAGGCGACAAACTCGCAGGACTGTGTTTATTGTGGTTATACGGACGTATTCTGCCGTTTTATGCAGGTTTGTTACCTGACAGCTTGATTGCTTTGGTGGATTTTGCCTTTTTACCCGTACTCGCTTATCAAGTCAGTCAGCCGATTATTAAAGCGAAAAATTATCGCAACCTGATTTTTATCGGCATTTTATCGCTATTAGCAGTCGGTAACGGTTTGATTCATGGGGAAAAATTAGGGCTAATGGTCAGTAGTGCCGCGACAGGGTTACAACTGGTGATTGCCACCATAATTGTATTAATCTTGGTGATTGCAGGGCGGGTATTTCCGTTTTTCACCGAACGCGGTTTAACAGGTGTATTAATTATCAGAAAACCGTGGCTGGATAATGCCGCTATCGGTTCGGCGGCTTTCGTATTCGCGTTACAACTGTGCCATGTTTCAGGCACATTATTAGCCATAGCAGCAATCGCGGCGGGTGCTGTCAATGTCGCCAGACTGGCGTGTTGGTATAACGGCAAAATCTGGTATGTGCCGTTATTGTGGGTGTTATACCTCGGCTACGGCTGGCTGATTTTAGGTTTTTTGTTTATTGCCTTATCCGCCTATTCAATAGTGTCTACCACCTTGGCATTACACGCTTTTACTATCGGCGGCATTGGTATTTTAACCTTGGGCATGATGGCACGGGTGTCTTTAGGACACACAGGGCGCGTATTGAAAGCCTCCAATGCCATTGCCCTGGCGTTTTTATTAGTCAACTTCGCCGCCGTGTTCCGTGTGTTATTACCCATCGCATTACCCGCTTGGACTAACGGCTTCATGTACTTAACCTCGCTCTCTTGGCTTGCCGCGTTTGCGTTATTCGTGTTTGTCTACGCGCCGATATTGACCAGTGCCAGAGTTGATGGACAAGAAGGATAGAGTCATTGATGTCTGGCATGAGTCATTAATCACCGACCATGCCCGATATCTACAACACTGGCGCGTCCTCGATAACGCTGAAAAACTGCGGGCGGAAAAATTCAAAACCGACCAATTACAACGGCGTTATGTCGCCGCGCATGGTTTTTTAAGACACATTCTCGCGCACTATCTGCACACATCACCTGACAGCATCCGCATTGAAACTGGCACACACGGCAAACCGTATCTGCTGGATTATCCACAATTAGTCTTTAATTTATCGCACACAGGCGATGCACTCATGGTCGCCGTCGCTGAATTGTGTCAGCTTGGTGTGGATATTGAACAATGCAAACCCCGCCCGATAGTAGCAGACCTAGTACACAGATGTTTCGGCAGGGAAGAAATCGCCTATTGGCAATCACTACCCGAAGCCGAACAACTCCGCGCGTTTTACCAATTCTGGACACGCAAAGAAGCCTTTGTTAAAGCCACAGGGTTTGGGATTGCGCTGGGGATGAAAGACTGCGTACTGAATCCAGACAAGCCGCAGACGTTTTTAGCCGTGCCTGCTTCGTGTGGATTAGCTAGTGAGTGGCACTGTCGGGATATAGCGGTAGCAGAGGGAATGTGTGCCGCGCTGGTAGCAGATAAAGCGATTGCTAGTGTTGTTGTTCACGAAAGACACTAAAACTATTTTTCTCGTTCCCATCGCGCCGCGTGGGAATGCCGTTTGGACGCGCCGCGTCCTTCTGTTTCTGTTGTAGGGCGTGGCACGCCTTCACTGCATTCCCACGCAGCGCGTGGGAACGAGATAATTCGTGCTTTTCGTGGACAATTATCTATCAATCTAACCCGCTATCGCCGCCACCTGTTCTTCGGCATCCATCCACGCCATTTCTGCGTCTTCCAGCAATTTATCCACCTGCACTTTTCTGTCCAGCACTTGTTTTAATCGGGCTTTTTCGCCGTCTTCATAAATAGCGGGATCGCTCAGTTGCTGTTCCAGTTGCTTTTGTTCCGCGTGGAATTTTTCCACCGCGTCTTCGGCTTTTTTCAGCGCGTCGTACAGCGGCTTATATTTGCGGCGATTCTCCGCATCTAATTTGCGTTGGTCTTTACGCGATACCCCTGCATCAACCGCTACTTCGGTTTTTTCTTCGCCTTTTTTCTGTTCGGTCAGCCACACGCGGTAATCGTCTAAATCACCATCAAACGGTAATACTTTACCGCCTGTTACTAATAATAATTGGTCGGTGACGGAGCGCAGCATATGTCTATCATGCGATACCACCACCATTGCGCCTTGAAAATCCTGTAAGGCGACGCTTAAGGCATGACGCATTTCTAAATCTAAGTGGTTGGTCGGCTCATCCAATAATAATAAATTCGGGTTTTGATACACCAGCAACGCCAATACCAGACGGGCTTTTTCGCCGCCTGAAAACGGTTTGACCACTTCCAAAACCTTATCGCCGCGAAAATCAAAGCCGCCTAAAAAATTACGAATGTCTTTTTCGGTCGCGGTTTTATCGAGTTGCTGAACGTGCCATAACGGGCTTGCATCAAGGTGCAGTTGTTCTAATTGTTGCTGAGCAAAATAGCCGATTTTTAAACCTTCGGCTTCGCGGCGCGTACCGAGTAGCGGCTGCATTTCACCTGCCAATACTTTAATCAGGGTCGATTTACCCGCGCCATTTGGCCCCAGTAAACCGATTCTATCGCCAGCGGCAATGGTTAAACTGGCTTGCTTGATGATGAGTTTGTCGCCGTAACCAATGTCAATTTTTTCCAGCGTCAACAGCGGATTAGGCATTTTTTGCGGCGGCGGAAAACTGAAGTCAAACGGCGAATCGACATGAGCGAGGGCAATTAATTCCATGCGTTCCAATGCTTTAATACGGCTTTGCGCTTGTCGTGCTTTGGTGGCTTGGGCTTTGAATCTATCGACAAAACTTTGAATATGGGCAATTTCGCGTTGTTGTTTGGCGTAAGCAGATTGTTGTTGCGCCAGTTTTTCCGCTCTCATGCGTTCAAAGGCGGAATAATTGCCTGTGTAAATCTCCGCTTTGTCGTGTTCAATATGGACGATGTGATCGGTAATGGTGTCGAGAAAATCACGGTCATGCGAGACTAATAATAACGTACCTTCGTATTTGCATAGCCAATCCTGCAACCAGATGACTGCGTCCAAATCCAGATGGTTGGTCGGTTCATCGAGCAACAACACATCGGAGCGGCACATCAACGCCTGCGCCAGATTCAAGCGCATCCGCCACCCGCCCGAAAACGAACTGACCGCATTTTGTTCCTGATTGGCAGTAAACCCCAAACCGCTCATTAACCGTGACGCGCGGGTTTGTGCGGTATAACCGCCGATAATTTCCAACGCGGTGTGCAGTTCCGCCTGTTTTAAACCCTCATCCGCTTGTTCCGCCGCGCTCAGTTGCTGTTGCAAGCGTCGTAATTCGGCATCGCCGTCAATGACATAATCAATAGCGGCGCGTTCCGTCGCGGGTGTTTCTTGGGCAACGTGGGCAATCTGCAAATTAGGCGGCATAGTAAATTCGCCCTCATCCAAATGCAGTTCATCCTTAACCAGTGCGAAAAAACTGGATTTACCCGCGCCGTTCGCGCCCGTAAAACCGACTTTTTGTCCTTTGTGTATCGTGAAAGAAGAGTTGGCAAACAAAACCCGCGCACCACGGCGCAGGGCGATATTTTTAAAATTCAGCATGGGGTTTTTAGGGAGGTTTTCTAATGGATTAGGGCGATTTATGGAGGACATTGTACGATATAATGACTTTATACACATCGTTCATACTCTGGCGTGACAGCCATATAAAAAGGTAACTATGAAAAAATTTCATTTAATGCAGGTCGTGCCGCCGCACCGTCACAAGCTGGTCGGTTGTAATGAGCTTGTTGATACGCTGAAGTGGGGGTTTGAGCAATTGGGCTATGAAGTCAGTCATGCGATTAACAGCTATGAACTGGGCTATACCAATATTATTCTGGGTGCGCAGGTGCTGCCTATCGACTTTATCAGCAGTTTTCCCGATGACACGATTGTTTATAATTTAGAGCAGATGAACGGACTGACAGGTGATTATATTCGTGATGAAATGCACTTTTATGCCAAGCGTTTTGAAGTGTGGGATTATAAAGAAGAGAATTCAGTGTCGTGGGCGAGTGTTGAAAATACGCGCAACATTAAAGTAGTTCCTATCGGTTACGCACCTGTGTTGACGCGCATTCCTAAACCTGCACTTCAGGATATTGATGTGCTTATCTACGGTATACCTTCGGAAAATCGCCTTAAAGCCTTTGAGCTGCTTGCCAATGCAGGTTTGACAATCGTATTTGCCTGTGGAGTATATGGTGAGTCGAGAGACAGTCTGGTGGCGCGTGCCAAAATTATTTTGAACGCAGGGGCGTATCAACTGTGCCAACAATTTGAAATTGTCCGCGTGTCTTACCTGCTGGCGAATAAAAAAGCCGTGGTATCGCTGTTGGATGAAAAAACCGTCGTCGAAGAAGATATAAAATCGGCGGTCAAATTAACCACGTTTGACACGTTAGTCGCTGATTGCTGTCAATTAATCGACAATGAAACAATGCGCATTAATCTGGAAAATGCAGGTTTTGAGACGTTTGCGCGGCGTGATATACGCACGATATTAAAAAACGCCTTGGCTTAACAACGCAGTTAAGTATGTAGTAATAAGTTTGTGTATATTTGGAGTGCAAGCTTCGCTTGCAAGTCAGGCAAAGCCTGACCTCCAGTGTTAGCAATACATAAAAACTTACCTGTTTTCATTCGGCGCGTGGCAACAAGGATTTATCATTATGTCTAATCAAAAATACACACTGGGTTTTATCGGTATCGGTTTAATGGGGCAACCCATGACCTTGCGCTTATTGGGCGCGGGTTTTACCGTTAATGTCTGGAATCGCAGTCCTGAAAAACTGCACACGGTGCTTCAACACGGCGCGATTGCCCAAGCGACTATTGCCGATCTGGTGCGCGTGTCGGATGTTATTTTGTTATGTCTTGCCGATACCCACGCGGTGGAAACGGTAGTACGTGAGCATATTGTATCCTGCGGCGCGGCAAATAAACTGGTGATTGATTTATCCAGTATGCACCCCGACACTACGCGCCAGTTAGCGGGCTTATTGTACGAACAGCACGGCATGGGCTGGGTGGACGCGCCTGTATCGGGTGGCGTGTCGGGTGTGGAGCAAGGCACGTTAGCCATTATGGCGGGTGGTAATGATGAGCATATCACCATCGCGCGTGAGGTGTTGGCTCCGTTGTATCAACAGCTTACCCACGTTGGCGCGGTCGGTTGCGGGCAGGTGACTAAAATCTGTAATCAGATGATAGTCAGTTGTAATGTGCTGGTGATTGCCGAAATGATTGCGTTAGCGCAACGGGCGGGTGTGAATGCCGAACAAATTCCTGTTGCCTTAGCGGGTGGTTTTGCCGATTCCAAGCCGTTGCAAATTGTTGCTCCTCAAATGGCAACCGAAACGTTTGAGCCTGTGAAATGGCGGGTGAAAACCTTGTTAAAAGATTTAACGATGGCGGGAAATTTAGCCGCCACGCTCGGTACGTCTGTTCCCATGTCGGGTTTAGCGGCGCAGTTGATGCAGCTGCACGGCAGTCATGGTTATTTAGAACACGATCCCGCCACATTGATTAAGTTATACACCAAAAGATGATGCTGAAATTCTCCGCCAACCTGAGTTTACTGTTTACCGAACTGCCTTTGATTGACCGTTTTGCCGCCGCTAAACAACACGGCTTTTCTGCGGTAGAAATTCAATTCCCTTACGAGCTAAGCCCAGAAACCTTACAAAAGGTATTGCAGAACAATGGCTTACATCTGGTATTATTAAACGTTGCCGCCGATGATTTAATGCAGGGCGGTGAAGGTCTGGCGTGTGTGCCTGAAAAACGCGCACAATTTCGTGTCGCATTGGAACAAGCCGCAGACTATGCGCGAGTATTACAGCCCGAAGCCATTAATATACTGGCGGGGCGGTGTTTTGATAACGCCCGTTTAGCGGAATATCAGCAAACCTTTAAAGATAATCTGTTGCTTGCCGCTGATATATTCGCGCCGCTGGGTATTAAAACCGTGTTTGAAGCGATTAATACTCACGATATGCCCGCGTTTCTTATTCATAGCGGCGAACAAATGCTGGCGGTATTGGCGGAACTTAAACACCCCAATCTGTTCATGCAGTACGATATTTATCATGCCAGCCGTATGGGAGCAGACCCCGCGCAGTTTATTCGCCAATACGCGGATAAAATCGGGCATATTCAATTTGCCGATAGCCCGAATCGCGGACAACCCAGCACGGGCGAGCTGGATTTTACGCAGTTATTCAGCGTGATTGAGCAATCAAATTATGCGGGCTGGACGGGCGCGGAATATAAACCCGTCGGTACAACTGCTGAGAGTTTGGGCTGGTTGCGTTCGCTTTTATAATTTTTGTCCACGAAAGGCACGAAAGGCACGAAAATATTGCAGGAGTAAAACAGCTTCTCGTTCCCATGCGCAGTGTGGGAACGCTTTTGCACCGCGCTGCGGTGCGAGACGCGGCGCGTCTCTACTGCATTCCCACGCAGGCGCGTGGGAACGAGGAAAAAATGCTTATCACGACTGCCAGTCCTTAAAGGACTGGCAGTCGTTGATTTACTCATTAACCCACTTTAGGAGAAACCAAAAATCATGTCATTAATTATTTACGACGAGTGCATCAACTGTGATGTGTGTGAGCCAGAATGCCCCAACGGTGCGATTAGCCAAGGCGAAGATATTTATATCATCGACCCTGAGTTATGCACCGAATGCGTGGGACATCACGGTACACCGCAATGCGTTGAAGTGTGTCCCGTTGATTGCATTACCAAAGACCCCGCTCATGTTGAAAGCAATGAATCGTTGTACGAAAAGTATTTGAAATTAACCGCCGTGTAAGGTTATGAATCACTCCGCGCACCCTGCCGAACAGATTAGCCACACGGTCAATAAACAGGCGTTTGTGCGCCAGTTGCAACGCCAGCTTAAATCTGAAAACATTCTGTCATCACCTGAGCAATTACGCCCTTATGAGTGTGATGCCTTATCGGTTTATCAGGTGTTACCGTGGCTGGTGGTGTTGCCTGAAACCACCGAACAGGCGCAAGCGGTATTACGACTGTGTTCTCAACAGGGCATACCCGTGGTGGCGCGGGGTGCAGGGACGGGTTTATCAGGCGGCGCGTTGCCTATCGCAAACGGCGTATTATTGAGCATGGCGAAATTCAATCGTATTCTGGCGATTGACCCCGATAATCGCTGTGCGCGAGTGCAATCTGGCGTGCGTAATCTGGCAGTATCCGAAGCCGCCGCGCCTTACGGTTTATATTACGCGCCTGACCCATCGTCACAACTGGCGTGTACTATCGGCGGTAATATCGCGGAAAATTCAGGCGGAGTGCATTGTTTGAAATACGGCTTGACGGTCAATAATGTGCTGTCGGTGCAAATGCTCACTATTGACGGTGATTTGGTGACTTTAGGCGGCGCGGGTTTAGACAGTTCAGGTTATGATTTACTGGCACTGGTCACTGGTTCGGAAGGTTTATTGGGCATCGTCGTGGAAGCGACGCTGAAATTATTGCCCATGCCCGAAACTGCGTCCACACTGTTAGCCATTTTCACCAGCATAGAACAAGCAGGCGCGGCAGTCGCGGCGATTATCAGCGACGGCTTGATTCCCGCAGGCTTGGAAATGATGGACAGCTTAGCCATTCAAGCCGCCGAAGCCTTTATTCATGCGGGTTATCCCGTCGATGCGGCGGCGTTATTACTGTGTGAAATGGACGGCATGAGCGAACAAGTGGCAGAAGATATAGAGCGGGCGCGGGCTATTTTTTATGCACAGGGTGCGAGCGAAGTACGACTGGCAGAAACCGACCATGAGCGCAAAAAACTCTGGGCAGGGCGTAAAGCCACTTTTCCTGCGGTCGGTCGTTTATCGCCTGATTATTATTGTATGGATGGTACGATTCCGCGTAAGTATTTGGCTGAGGTGTTGCGCGGTATTGCCGATTTAGCCGCGCAATACGGCTTGGCGGTTGCCAATGTATTCCATGCGGGCGATGGTAATTTACATCCGCTGATTTTATACGATGCCAACAAAGATGATGATCTGGCGCGTGTGGAAGCCCTGGGGCAACAGATTTTACAATTATGTATCCGTATGGGCGGTACGATAACGGGTGAACACGGCGTAGGCGTGGAAAAACTCAATGGTATGTGTCTACAGTTTACCAGTGCTGAACTTAGCCAATTTCACGCCGTGAAAGCTGCATTTGATGCGCGGGGTTTGCTCAATGCAGGTAAAGCCATTCCCAGTTTGCGGCGGTGTGCCGAATTCGGCGCGTTACACGTTCATCATGGACAACTTCCTCATCCCGATTTAGAAAGGTTTTAAGCATGGATAACACTGAACAATTACAACAGCGCGTTTTATCCGCCATTGCCACCAAAACCCCGCTACACATCATCGGCGGTAACAGCAAAGCCTTTTACGGCAGACCGACCCACGGCGAGCCGCTACACGTCGCTGAACACAGCGGTGTGATTCACTACGAACCCACGGAATTAGTCATCACTGCTCGTTGCGGTACACCGTTGGCAGAGATAGAAAAACTCCTGTCTGCCAACGGGCAGATGCTGGCGTTTGAACCGCCCAATTTTGGCAGCACCGCCACCTTAGGCGGCACAGTTGCCGCTGGCTTGTCGGGGTCAAGACGTGCTTATACTGGCGCGGTGCGTGATGTGGTATTAGGTGTCGGCTTGATTAACGGGCAGGGCGAAGTATTAAAATTCGGCGGCGAAGTGATGAAAAATGTCGCGGGTTTTGATGTGTCGCGGCTACAAGTCGGCGCGTTAGGCACATTGGGCGTGTTGCTGGATATTTCCTTAAAAGTCTTGCCGCGTCCTGAAAGTGAAACTACGCTCAGTTTCATCATGGGTGAAGCCGAAGCGTTAAGCACCATGACGCAATGGGGCAGACAAAACCTGCCGCTATCCGCGATGTGTTTTGCAGACAATATTTTAAACGTGCGCTTATCGGGTGCGGAATCCGCCTTAAAAGCCGCGCAACAACGACTAGGTGGTGAAGTGTTATCGCCGCTGATTGCCAAAGCATTCTGGTTGTCCATTCGCGAACAGCAACACGATTTTTTTCGGGGCGATACGCCGTTGTGGCGATTGTCACTCGCCCCCGCCACCCCGCAACCGCCATTATCAGGCAAGTGGCTGATAGATTGGGGCGGTGCGTTGCGCTGGTTAAAAAGCGACGACAGCGCGGAAACCATTTTTGCTACCACGCAAAACCTGTCCGCGCACGCCTGTCGATTTCGTTCGGTTGAAGGTTGTGAATTTCAACCGCCCTCTGAAGCCGTCGCCAAACTGCACCGCAATCTTAAACAGGCGTTTGATCCGCATGGTATTTTTAATCTGGGGCGTTTGTATGCCGAATGGTGAGTTAATCAGGAGTCCAAAACACGTTTTGGACGTTTTCAAAAGCCCAAGTCATGCCTTGGACTCCGAGATAAATATACGCCCACTTTTTAAACCATGAAAATCCAAGCCCTGACCGCAGTCACCGAACACCAAGCCCAGCAAGCCGACAGCATCTTACGCACCTGTGTGCATTGCGGCTTATGCAATGCCACCTGCCCGACCTACCAACTCCTAAACAACGAATGCGACGGGCCGCGCGGACGCATTTACCTGATTAAACAAGTGCTGGAAGGGCAGGCGGCAACGCGCCCCACACTCACGCATTTAGACCGTTGCTTAACCTGTCGAGCCTGTGAAACCACCTGTCCCTCAGGTGTGCAGTACGGAAAGCTGTTGGATATAGGGCGCGAACAACTGGAGCAGCAAATCAGCCGTCCGCTACTTGACCGTAGCAAACGCGCGGTGTTGCGTTACATCCTGCCGTATCCCCAGCGATTTGCGCCGTTGTTGAAATTAGCACGATTGTTCAAGCCGCTGTTGCCTAACAGCTTGGCGATACCACCGCGTAGAGACGCGATTAATCGCGTCTCTACTACACAAACACGGCAAATGCTCATTTTAGAAGGCTGCGTACAAAGCACACTCGCGCCCAGCATCAACCAAGCCGCTGCCCACGTCTTACAACAACTGGGTATCAGTCTCATCAGCGCACCCAGCGCGGGCTGTTGCGGCGCGTTGAGTTATCACCTGTCCGCCCCCGCCGACGGTTTGGATTTCGCCCGTCGCAATATAGATGCGTGGCTGCCGTATTTGGAACAGGGCGCGGAAAACATCGTCATCACCGCCAGCGGGTGCGGTGTGATGGTCAAAGATTATGGCGAACTGCTGCAACACGATACCGATTACGCCGACAAAGCGCGGCGCGTTTCAGCGGCAACCGTCGATTTAGTCGAAGTATTCGCCGCCGAAGACCTCAGCGGTTTACACTTAAAACACACCGCTAAAATTGCCATCCAAGCACCCTGCACCCTGCAACACGGACAGAAATTAACAGGCGCGATGGAGCAGTTATTACAACGTCTAGGCTTCACCTTAAGCCCCGTCGCCGATGCGCATTTATGTTGCGGCTCAGCAGGCACATACTCCCTATTGCAACCTGACATCTCCAACAAATTGAGGCAAAATAAACTCACCGCCCTAGAACAGCATCACCCCGACATCATCGCCACCGCCAACATCGGCTGCCTAACGCATTTACAAAGCAAAACCGAAACGCCTGTGCGCCACTGGATAGAAATTGTCGCGGCGGCGTTGGTAGTGTAGATTTTTAGTCTGTTTGGATGACGGTATTTTAACCGTACAAATACAAGCTGCGTCTATTTGATGCTAACATCCAGTTTATTTAAAAGTCTGTTTCGATACACTATGTCAATAAACTCAACCCAAAAAAACCTCCAGCTATGACCAGTTACCTTATTCGCCGTTTTTTATATGCGTTTCCCTTGTTGATGGGGGTGAACATTTTAACCTTTGTGCTGTTTTTCGTGGTCAATAGCCCTGATGATATGGCGCGGTTGCAACTGGGGCAAAAACACGTTACCGAAGCAGCGATTACCAACTGGAAGCATCAGCACGGTTATGACAAACCGCTCTTGTGGAACAGCGAAGCCGAGGCAGAACAGAAAGTCACTGACACCATTTTTTATACTAAATCCGTCGGTTTGTTTTTGTTTCGTTTTGGTACGTCGGACAGCGGTAGAAATATCAGTGATGATATTCAACAACGCGCCTTGCCCAGTTTGGCGGTGGCGTTGCCGACTTTATTGCTGGGTTTGGTGGTCAATATCAGTTTTGCGTTGATGATGGTGTTGTTTCGTAGTAGTTATCTGGAACAGGCGGGCGTGGTGTTATGCGTGGTGTTAATGTCTATATCCTCGTTGTTTTATATTATCGGCGGGCAGTTTGTCTTTGCCAAAGTCTTAAAACTGGTGCCGATTTCTGGTTATGACGACGGTTTGGCGGCAATTAAATTTTTAATTCTACCTGTATTAATCGGCGTATTTTCTGGCATTGGTTCAGGTGGTCGCTGGTATCGCACGCTGTTTTTAGAAGAAGTAGAAAAAGATTATGTGCGCACCGCCAGAGCCAAAGGCTTGAGCGAAACGCAAACCCTGTTCCGTCATGTATTACAAAATGCCATGATTCCGATTTTAACAGGCGTAGTCGTGGTGCTGCCGTTGTTATTCATGGGCAGTTTAATCATGGAATCGTTTTTCAGTATTCCCGGCTTAGGCAGTTATACGATTGATGCCATTAACAGCCAAGATTTCGCCATCGTGCGGGCAATGGTGTTTTTGGGGTCGGTGCTTTACATCATTGGTTTGTTGCTTACCGATATTTCTTATACGCTTGTTGACCCTAGAGTGCGTTTGTCATGATAGGTCTGATGCTGTGATCGAATATGACTTAGCTATTTAAGTCATTACAATAAAATTCCAGAATTTAACCAATTAAAAATTAAATGGATACAAAATGAGCGATGATATAGAAGAACTTGAAGGTCTTAGCAAAGACGAGGATGCTTCTTTAGGCGATTATCCTATAGATACTTTGTTAATTAGAAATGAGTCGCGAACTGTCTATGATGTGGTACGGCGTATTGAAAAAGGTGGCTTCGTTATGGATCCAGATTTTCAGCGTGATTTTGTTTGGGGTGATGATAAACAAAGTAAATTAGTTGAATCCGTACTCATGCGTATTCCCTTGCCTGTGTTTTATTTAGGTGAAGATGACAAAGGCAGAATGATTGTTGTCGATGGATTACAAAGATTAACGACTTTCAAGCGTTTTCTTAATAACGATTTTCGCCTAAAACTTTCTCATCAAAGCGAACTCGACAAAAAATTGTTCAAAGAACTATCCCCTAAACTACAAAATCGTATCGAAGATTGTAATTTAATTCTTTATGTTATTGATGCCAAAGTACCTGAGCGAGCGCGGTTAGATATTTTTGAGCGCGTCAACAGTGGTGAATCATTAACGCGGCAGCAAATGCGTAACTGTTTGTATAACGGAGACGCGACTAAATTTTTAAAGAAGCAAGCAGAAACAGAATTGTTCAAGACGGTAACAGGAAATAGCTTAAAGCCTAAAACAATGCGTGACAGGGAATGTATCAATCGGTTTTGTGCCTTTTCTTTATTACCGATTGAAAATTACAAAGGAGATATGGATGAATGGTTGGCTGAGGCATTAAAAGAGATGAATAAACTCGATGATGCTAACTTGCAAAACATTGCCACAGAGTTTAAAAACGCGTTACAAAATAATGATCTGATTTTTGGCAATAGAGCATTTCGTAAACATACACCTGAACAAAATTGGAGAGGTTTTTTTAACGTGTCTCTTTGGGATGTTATGACAGTAGGGCTGGCAAAGTATTCTAATGAACAAGTAAATTGCCACATGGATGAACTCAAACAAGGCTTTTATTATTTACTCAATGATAAGAGTTTTAATGACTCTATTACGTTAGGAACTAACAGTTCGCGAAGTGTTAATTATCGTTTTAACGCGACCAAAGAAATGTTTCGGGAGATATTTAATGCTTAACTCTCTAAATTTGAAACACTTCAAATGCTTTGAATCACTACATTTGCCTTTAGCACCGCTTACACTTTTATCAGGTACAAATGCTTCTGGTAAATCATCCATATTACAGGCTTTGGTGTTGCTACATCAAACCATGCGAGAACATGAATGGTCAACTCGATTAATGCTAAATGGGAAATCTATTAAGTTAGGTACAGTATTGGACGTTGTTAATGAATCACACGGAGGAAAAAGCTTTGAAATTGGTTTAATGTATAAAAACATTTCATATTCATGGGCGTTCACAGGAGAGCGCAATGAATTATCTATGGATGTTGAAAAAATTTGTATTATCAATCATGGTACTAATACACCGATTGAGTATGACTATCCCAAACTAAAAAAAGAGCATCCAGACCATATCGCTCCTAATTATTTACAAAAGCTTTTACCAACATACTACACATTAGCCCGTCATGATTTTCATGTACCTTTCTCAAGCGGAAAACGTAAAGATAATTTTGTAACTGATATTCATCAACCTTTAACAACGGGTTTTACCTATATTACAGCCGAACGCATAGGACCGCGCGAAGTGTACGTTCTTGAGGATAGACACATTGCCTATGCTGTTGGTCCAATGGGTGAATATGCAATGAGTTTATTTTATTCAAAACGTGATGAACCTATTTTAGATGACTTAGTTCTCGAAACAGAAAGCCGAAATACATTGTTTCATCAAGTTACCGCACAAATGCAGCAATTTTTCCCCAATTGTTTATTAGCCGTAGAAAAAGTGCAAAACGTCAATGCGGTTACATTAAGATTAAAAACATCAAATGAAACAGAATTTCACCGCCCTATCAATGTTGGTTTTGGCTTAACGCAAGTTTTGCCGATTGTGATAGCCGCATTATCCGCCCAAAAAGAAGATATTTTACTGATTGAAAACCCCGAAGTGCATTTACATCCAGCAGGACAAGCATTAATGGGGAAATTTTTAGCGAAAGTTGCCAGTACGGGTGTACAAGTTATTATCGAAACCCATAGTGACCATATCCTTAATGGTATTCGCCGCTTTGTGAAAGCAGGCGGGATTTCACACAAAGATGTTGCCTTACATTTTTTCAGAGCGCGGTCTGCTGATGTGGCGCAAGTTATTAGCCCACAAATCAATGCAAACGGTGATTTAGATTGCTGGCCCGACGGTTTTTTTGACCAGTTCGACAAAGATATGAATCACTTTGCAGGGTGGGATTAATGGAAGTGCTACTTAATGAATTATCTTTACATGGGCAATTTGCCAGTGTGCAGGCTTTTCAAACAGCCATAGATACAGTCATGTTGGCGAGGGGAAAAATGCGTCAATTTGGTGGTGAGTTACGTTGCCATCGCAATCTAACGCAAGCTAAAGTTACGCACGAGTTAAATTTGCAACAAGTCGTTTCGCAACTCGACATAAATAAACGTCGTACGTTGATGTCATGGCTCACTAAAGATGGACCTTTTTGGGAAGATAGCCGCCAACATGACGCTGATGATTATTTGATCTGTCAAGACTATCCAGACCCTGTAACTGATACCGCTTTAGGCGAAGCTGCACACCATTGTTTCAATGGAAATGACTATCACGCGTTTAGTTTTGAACCTTCAAATTGGGAAAAAATTAACCCCATTGTTGTTGATTGGCATCGTGATGATAACGTTATTACCATTAACGTAACCAATCACTGGAATATCAGCAGTCTTGAAAACTCACTACAAGTTGCAGACTCACCGATAAAGTCTTGGCGACAACTCGCTACAATTATGCCAAGTCGTTGTCCAAATTTAACTTTTTCCGAAAACAGTTTTGAATCTCTATATGCACACCCTTTTGTTGATGGCGCAGCAAAACGCATTATTGAACTATTAAACGTATTAGATAAATTTAAGACTTGCTTTGATTCTCAGAACAAAAGAACAGATGAGAGGCAACGTTTGTATGAGAAACACTTTATGGGAAGCAAAGCTTGGTTTAGTGATTCATCAGATAGTGAAAAAATTGAATTTAAAAACGAGTTCACCTTCAATCATCCAAAAAACAAGGGCGAAAAACTGTTTTGTCCTTGGCACGGCAAAGTAAAAACGCCGCAAATACGCATTCATTTTTCATATCCAGTATCTGCTAATGAGCCGTTGTATGTACCATACATTGGCCCAAAAATAACGAAAAGATAAGTTATAAAAATTGAGTCGTGAAATTTTATTTTTCGGATTGTTATAAGGTTAATTAATTTCAAGGTATGTTTTTTATGACAGTGTTATGGACAGATGGGCTGATTTTCGCGCTGATTTTCAGCATTTTGACGTTGGGTTTTGCGTTACGCGGCAAAGAACATTTACAACGCCCGTTGCGAACTATCGCCAGTAATTCAGTGGGTATGGTGTCGCTGGTGGTGCTGGTGTTTTTTGTGCTGATAGGTTTGCTGGATTCAGTACATTTTAAACAGCAAGGTGCGGGTAATGAGATTATCAGCGCGTTGGATTATTGGGCTACGCCGTTACGCACACACAGCGAAAAAACTTATTCCGCCCCGTTTGCCACCACCTTGTACAGCAAAGAAATGATGACTTTGGCTGATGGTTCAACGGTGTGGGGTTATCCGCGTTTGCAGTTTGGCGGTCAGCATTTGGCTGATGATAACGATAAACTGGCTGATGTTGTGCAGAAAACGGCGGTTGGGGTTTTTCAAGGGCTGGCAGTCTTTTTATTGCTATGGGTTGTTAAGACTCAAGGTTCAAGGTACAAGGTGCAAGGTACAAAAAGCACCTTTCACCTTTCACCTTGTACCTTTAACCTTCTTCTGCATCCTGTACCTTGCACGCTGTTTGTCCTGATTACCCTAAGCTACGTCCTGATTCACCTGTCGGGCTACTATCACGTTCTAGGCACGGACAAAGTCGGCGAAGATGTGTTTTATCAGGCAGTCAAAAGCATCCGCACAGGCTTGATTATCGGCACGTTGACCACGTTGATTATGTTACCGATGGCGATTATTTTCGGCATATTGGCAGGTTTTTTTCGCGGCTGGGTTGATGATGTTATTCAATATATTTACACCACGCTCAATTCCATTCCCAGCGTGTTACTGATTGCCGCGTCTATTCTCATGGTGCAGGTGTACATGGCAAATCATGAAGCCGATTTCACCAGCGTGGTGGTGCGCTCTGATACGCGGCTGTTATTTTTATGTTTGATTTTGGGCGTAACCAGCTGGACGGGTTTGTGTCGCTTGCTCCGTGCGGAAACCTTGAAACTGCGGGAAATGGAATATGTACAAGCCGCTTATGCGTTGGGCGTGAAGCAACATACCATTCTACTGCGCCACATTCTGCCCAACGTCATGCACATCGTATTAATTTCTGTAGTGCTGGATTTTAGTTCGCTGGTATTAGCCGAAGCGGTGTTGTCTTACATCAACATCGGCGTTGACCCTACCACCAACAGCTGGGGCAATATGATTAACGGCGCACGTCTGGAAATGGCGCGTGAACCTATCGTCTGGTGGTCTTTATCAGCGGCGTTTGTGTTTATGTTTGCCTTGGTATTGGCGGCTAATTTATTTGCTGATACCGTGCAGGATGCGTTTGATCCGAGACGCGGGACGCAAAGCCATTAACACTGGAGTGCAAACCTTGGTTTGTATTCCACTAGCGCGGTAGGTTGGGTTGCGGCTCTTTTGCAACCCAACAAACGCAATGAACAAATAACATTTGTAATCATAATCGTGCGTGGTTGTGTTGGGTTGCCCAAAAGATGGCAATCCAACCTACACGACTGATATAAATTGGTTAAATGACCTGTTCTTATCTTAAAAACGTATTAAATAACATAGTTATTCAGTAAATTATTTATAACCATTTGATTATTAATAATTTATTTTATGGCACTTTTTTTGCTTAATACCTCCCTTTATCATTAAAGTAATGGAGTGTGTTTGTGCCTTTGAAAAATAAGCCCTATCAAAAAAATAACTTATCTGTGGCGATTACCCTGTTGTTGACAGGCGGGTTACTGTCTCTTTCGGCACACGCTGCCGATAAAAATAAACCCGCTCCGCAAGATAATTCAGTTTTTGAGCTGGGTACAATGGACGTAACCGACACACGCGCCCCATCTGGCAAATTACAAAGTCGCGATATTTTAAGTTCGGTGGATATTATGAATGCCGATAAAATCGAAAATCAAAACGTGCTGACCAGTTATGATTTATTTCACCGTATGCCGGGTGTACAAATCACGCAGTTTAATCAAGGCACAACCACAGGCAAATTCTCGTTTCGCGCATTTAATGGCGAAGGCAATATCAACGGGGTGAAATTGCTGATTGATGGTATTCCCAGTAACTCCAATGATGGCAATATGCCGTTTATTGATGCGATTTTTCCGTTAGATATTCAGTCGATTGAAGTGGTGCGCGGCACAAACGACCCGCGTTATGGCTTACACGCGATTGCGGGTAATGCCAACATTAACACTTATGAGGGCGGCAATTATGCGAAAGCGCGGCTCAGTTATGGCAGTTTCGGTACGCCGCAAATTCAATCGGGCTTAGGTTATGAGTCGGGCGGTTTTACACAAAATTACACTGTTGATTATATTGATACCAACGGTTATCGGGATCATGCGGCTTCTGAGAAAAAAAGTTTTTCAGGTAAATGGTTTTATACGCCAGAGAGCGGCAAGTATAAAGTCGGTGTCATTGCCCGTTGGAGTGATGCCGACGCAGATGAGGCGGGTTATCTGACTGAGCCTGAAACACGAATCAGCAGAACCCAATCCAGACCGCATAATGCGACCGATGGCGATGAGCGTCAAATGGGGCAGTTAAGCGGGCATTTGGATGTCAATATTACCGATGAGCTGTTTTGGTCAAGCAAAGTGTATGGTAATTCGTTTGATGATAAACGCTGGGTAACGTTCAGCTCTAAAGTCGCACAACAAGAACGGTTAGCCGAAGAAATACAATATGGCGGCATGACTTCGTTAACCTATCATCCTGATGTTGCTTGGTTGGATGATTTTTCGCTGGAATCGGGCTTTGATATTCAATATCAAAATAATAAAAGCTATCGTTTTCTGACTAAAAATCGTACCCGCACGTCACAAACCCGCAATCAAGAGTTTGATTTTGTTGATTATGGCGGTTATATGCAGGCGATGATACAGCCGTTTAAATGGTTACGAGTCACTCCGGGGTTTCGTGTTGACAGCATTCAGGGTAATTTTGTCAACCGCGCCAATGGCAGACTGGCGGAAGTCAATAATTACGGCAGTATCTGGCAACCTAAAGTCGGTGCGGTGATTACCCCGATTGAAGGTTACAGCTTATACGGTAACTGGGGCAGAACCTTCCAAGTGGCTACGGGCGCGGCTTCTTATAAAACGACAGCGACAGCAAAAGATTTAGCACCATCAATTAACGATGG
This sequence comes from Methylococcales bacterium, assembly GCA_030654015.1. Taxonomy (GTDB): domain Bacteria; phylum Pseudomonadota; class Gammaproteobacteria; order Methylococcales; family Methylomonadaceae; genus UBA4132. The sequence continues at coordinate 38,484 of JAURYI010000138.1, forward strand.
CTGGGAAGTGGGCGTTAAACTCCAGCCTGTGAAATGGGCAGAAGGGCGTGTTGCTTACTGGCAGCAATCCGCGACCAATGAATGGCGCAGACAGCTCAATAACCCGAATGGCGATTCCACCAATATCGGCGCGACCGATAGACAAGGCGTGGATATAGAATTAAAAGTATCACCGATTGATCCGTTACACATTTGGACAACGTTTTCACTGCAAGAAGCCATTATCAAAACACCGTCACCGACCACGCCGACATTCAAAGGCAATTCAATCGACCACACGCCCGATTATTTATTCTCGGCAGGGGTAGATTATCAATTCACCCCAGAGTTTAAATCCTCATTATGGACAACAGGGCAAGGTGCATATTATCCGGATGAAGCCAATAAACGTAAAAAAGTCGGCGAATATGCGTTGTTGAATTTAGACCTGAGTTACAAAGTGCATAAAATGGTGGAATTACAACTGCAACTGAAAAACCTGACCAATACTTATTGGGAATATGTCTGGGATGATGGCGCACAAACCTTGCATTCACCGGGTGATGGCAGAGCCGTTTATGGCGCGATTAGTGTCAATTACGACTTAAAATAAATAGGTGGCGTTTGGAGTCCAAGGCAAGACTTGGGCTTTTTAAAACACGTCCAAACCTTGGTTTGTATGCTGAAATGAATGGCAATCAACGACACCACCGATAACCTGTATAATTGTCTGTTTTTGAATCTGTTAAGAGAACTCTATGGCACTGTATTGTGGAATCGTGGGCTTACCCAATGTCGGTAAATCAACTTTATTTAACGCCTTAACGCGGGCAAAAATCGCCGCTGAAAATTATCCCTTCTGTACCATTGATCCCAATGTTGGCGTTGTACCTGTGCCAGATGCGCGTATGGACAAACTGGCGGAAATCGTTAAACCTGAGCGCGTATTACCAACAACCATTGAGTTTGTCGATATTGCGGGCTTGGTAGCGGGCGCGTCTAAAGGCGAAGGTTTAGGTAATAAATTTTTAGCCAACATCCGCGAAACCGATGCGATTGCTCACGTTGTACGCTGTTTTCAGGATGATAACGTGGTTCACGTTGCGGGTAAAATTGATCCCTTGTCTGATATTGAAGTGATTAACACCGAACTGGCGTTGGCAGATATGGCTTCGGTGGAAAAAGCCCTGTTACGTTGTAGCAAAATTGCCCGCACTGGCAATAAAGACGAGCAAGCCAAAAAACTGGTATTGGAGCGCGTGTTAAAGCAACTGGAAATAGGCGATCCTGTGCGCACGATGGAGTTGACCGAGGACGAAAAAGACCTCTTTAAAGACCTGTGCTTAATGACACTGAAACCCACGATGTACATTGCCAACGTACAAGATGACGGCTTTGAAAATAACCCCATGCTTGATGCCGTCCGCGAGTTTGCCGCCAAAGACGGTTCAATGGTCGTGCCGATTTGTGCCGCCATTGAAGCGGAAATTTCCCAACTGGATGAAGACGAAAAACAGGAGTTTCTGGATGATTTAGGCTTGGAAGAACCCGGTTTAAATCGCGTGGTACGCGCGGGTTATTCCTTGCTCAATCTGGCAACGTATTTTACTGCGGGCGTGAAAGAAGTCAGAGCATGGACGATTCCTATCGGTGCAACCGCGCCGCAATCGGCGGGTGTGATTCACAGCGACTTTGAAAAAGGCTTTATTCGTGCCGAAGTTATTTCTTACGAAGACTTCATTACCTACAAAGGTGAACAAGGCGCGAAAGACGCAGGAAAATGGCGTTTAGAAGGCAAAGATTACATCGTAAAAGACGGCGATGTCATGCACTTTCGATTCAACGTTTGACAAATTAACGGCGGCTATTTATAATCCCCGCTCTTTACAAAGACCTACCTTAATGGCGATATAGCTCAGTTGGTTAGAGCACGGGATTCATAACCCCGGGGTCGGTGGTTCAAATCCACCTATCGCCACCATACAGGCTTTAGTAATTCAACGAATATTAAAAACCCGCAAGCTATCTGGCTTAGCGGGTTTTTTATTGCCTGACGAAATGCAACACTTTTAAAATCAATCATCCCATGATAACTAAAGACAATTTTAAAGCCTTATTGCTCAGTCTACATTTTCAACAACACGGTAACCAATTCAGCAAAGTAGTAAATAATATCCATCTCGCCGTTGATTTTGACAAAAACGAATTACTTTATCCCAATGGTTTAATCATTCACGAGCGGCAAACGTGTAATTTTTCTGCCAGTGAAAATTTTGTTGTTTTTGAATGTGTCCATCGGTTATTAGAAAAGGGCTACGCGCCTGACAGTATTGAATTAGAACCCAAATGGAAACTAGGACACGGCGCAAGCGGTGGACGCGCTGATATATTAGTGAAAGACCGTGAAAATAAACCCTTATTAATTATTGAATGTAAAACCGCAGGCACTGAATATAAAAAAGCCATTAAATACACGCAATTCGATGGTGGGCAATTATTCAGTTATGCCCAACAAATCCCCGCCACTCAGTTTTTATGTTTATACGCTTCGGATTTTAGCGATAAAAAACTTACCCGCGATTATATTGTTATTTCACATATAGACAATGACAAAATCGCACTTAAAGATGGCGAATTAAACCGTTTTGATAGTGCGCAAAGTGTTATTGAACGCTTTGATGTTTGGAAAAATACTTATCAATTAGAATTATTACCATCTGTTATTTTTGAAGACAAAAGTCAGGCGTATATTATTGGCAAAGATAAATATACCTTAGCAGATTTAAAAGTTGTTGATGCGCGTGATAAAGAAGGTAAATATCATCAATTTCGTACTATATTAAGAAAATATAATGTTGCACGGCGTGAAAATGCCTTTGAAGTCTTAGTTAATTTATTTTTATGTAAAATCGTTGATGAAACGCAAAATAATAAGCTGGATACGGAACATCAGGAATTAAAATTTTATTGGAAAGGTATCGCTTATGACAGTTATTTTGATTTGGTGGATAGGTTACAAAGCCTTTATCAAACAGGCATGGATAAATTTCTCAATCAAGACGTTATTTATATCAGTAATGAAGAAATAGACAATGCTTTTTGGGCAGTTAAAAATGATAAAAATGCTACTAAAAAGCGTATTAAAGAATTATTTACTCAATTAAAATTTTATAAAGGCTTGGATTTTGATTTTATCAAAGTGCATAACAAAAATCTATTTGAAAAAAATGCCAAAGTCTTAATTGAAATTGTGCAAATGTGGCAGGATTCACGCTTAACCACGCATGAACAAAATCAATTTTTAGGCGATATGTTTGAATACTTTTTAGACAATGGTATTAAACAATCAGAAGGGCAGTTTTTTACCCCGATGCCGATTTGTCGCTTTATATTAATGTCTTTACCCTTAGAAGAGTTAATTCAACAAAGCGAATACGCGCCTAAAGTGATTGATTATGCCTGTGGTGCGGGGCATTTTTTAAATGAATATGCCGCGCAAATTAAACCCTTATTAACCGATGATAAACATTTTGCGTTAAATGATTGTTATGCTGAAATCGTTGGTATTGAAAAAGAAGACCGATTAGCAAAAGTCGCCAAAGTATCTGCGTTTATGTACGGACAGGACGCAATTAAAATTATTGATGCCGACGCATTAGCCACGCATGAAAAATTAAAAGCCGATAGTTTTAATTTATTAGTTGCTAATCCCCCATTTGCGGTAGAAGGTTTTTTAGAAACTTTGGAAGAAGACCGAGAAAATTATACCTTATTAAATACGGTTTCCGATGTGATTAATAATCGCAATATTCAATGTTTTTTTATTGAACGGGCAAAACAATTACTTGCACCGAATGGTATAGCTGCAATTATTGTTCCCTCTTCGGTATTATCAAATTCGGATGCTACTCATGTAGGCAGTCGTGAAATTTTATTGCAATGCTTTGATATTGTTGCCATTGTCGAATTAGGTAGTGGTACATTTGGTAAAACAGGCACGAATACCGTGGTGTTATTTTTACGCCGCAAACATAAACAACCGATCGAAGCCGAGCAGTATTTTAATCGCGTTAATGATTGGTTTAATGACGACAAAGAAGAGGATGTTTATGAGGACAGTTCTTTTATTCATCGTTATTGCCAACACAACGGCATCGATTTTGAACAGTATCAAACGTTATTAAATGGTAAACCATCGGCTGAATTATTAACGCATGAGTTATTTATTGATTATGCTAATGATTTTAATAACTCTGCGGATATTAAAAATCTGCATAAGCAAAAATCATTTAAAGATAAATCCGCTTTAGAGAAACAAAACGAATTAAATAAACGCTTTTTAAGTTATTTACAGCGTATTGAAAAAGACAAGTTATATTATTTTGTGTTAGCGTCTGTTAATCCGCAAAAAGTGTTAATCGTTAAAAGCCCCAGTGACGGCAAAGAACAAAAAGCCTTTTTAGGCTATGAATGGAGCGCGGCAAAAGGCAATGAGGGGATTAAATTAACAACCGATAATGAAGGAAACCATGTTACACCGCTTTATGATGTGGCTAACCGTGATAATCCTGAGAAGATTAATACACTCATAGCACAAAACTTTTTAGGCAAGGCGTTAGATTTAAACCTGCTAGGTCTTAAAGACCTAGCAGGTTTAGTGACACAAACGCGACTGGTTGATATGCTGGATTTTTCGCGTAAAGATTTTAATAAAACGATTTCGCTTACAGCTAAAAAATCATTGATAGTTGAAACTAAATGGGATTTAGTGAAACTGGGTGAGGTCAGTGAAGTTATTGCAGGTCAATCACCAGAATCTGAATATTATAACGAAGAAAAGAAAGGTTTAGCTTTTTATCAAGGCAAAAAAGATTTTGGTAAAATTTATTTAAATAATCCAGCGGTTTGGACAACCAAAATTACTAAGGAATCAATTAAAAGTGATATTTTAATGAGTGTTCGTGCGCCTGTTGGTGATGTTAATATAAATCCGTTTGAAAAAATATGTATTGGTAGGGGGCTTGCAGTGATTCGCTCTAATAATTCCGACCTACGAAAATATTTATTTGAGTTTATAAATCAGAATCAGTTTTTATTTAAAGGAAATAAAGGAACAACTTTTGATTCTATTTCAACTGATGACTTACGACAAATAAAAATACCCTTCCCACCTACAGACATTCAACAAAAAATTGTTTCCGAGTGTGAAGCAATTGATACAGCCGTACAGGATGCAGAAAAAACCATTAATAATGCGTGGCAAGAAATTGACGATAAACTCAATTTAATTTTTGCAGAAAATTATCCCGTTAAAAAACTATCTGCTGTTATTGAAATTATTGGCGGTGGAACACCCAGCACGAAAAATCCAGAGTTTTGGAACGGTGATATTCCTTGGTTAAGTGTTGTGGATTTTAATAATAAACAGCGATTTGTTAGCACCAGCGAGAAAACAATATCAGAATTAGGTTTGAAAAACAGTAGCACTAAATATTTAAATATCGGTGATTTAATTATTTCAGCGCGTGGCACTGTGGGTGCATTAGCTCAATTAGCGATTCCTATGACGTTTAATCAATCTTGTTATGGATTACGAGGCAATGAAGAAATGGATAATGGTTTCCTATATTACGTTTTAAAAAGAGAAATTAATCAATTTAAAGATAATGCCTATGGCAGTACATTCGGCTCTATCACAACAAGAACCTTTGATAGTATCAGGATACCGATTCCACCAGTTGATATTCAAAAAAATATTCTTATTGATATTGAAAAAATTGAAAATAAAATTTCCACTGCTCAAAAAACTATTAATGAAGCGGCAAGCAAAAAACAAGCCGTTTTAAAACAATATTTGTGATATTAATAGAGGTGAAGCCCAAAACTTGTTTTGGACTCCTGTTAAACAATTCTCCTTATCAAAACCTAAAACGTACCATCGGAGTCCAAAACAAGTTTTGGGCTTCAAAATTTTTTGGAATTCTTTAATATGATAAGTAAACACCCAAACCGACCAGCACATTTATTTGTTGATAATAGCGCGTATTTTATTACCGCAGCTATTTACCAAAAAAGAAAGTTACTTTGTTCAAGCGAAATAAAAAATTATCTTTTAACTACTATTCAACAATGCTTTGATGAAAAAGGCTGGGTATTAAATGATTGGGTTATTTTGGATAATCATTATCACTTGCTTGGTATGAGTAAAAACGGCGCAGATTTATCTAATATTATGGGTAAAATACATATGCTATCAGCTAAGTTTATTTACTCTCAATTAAATGCAGAAAAACCGATTTGGTGGAATTATTGGGATTATTGTCCGCGTGATGAGAAAGATTATTTAATTCGGTTAAATTATTTATTTAACAATCCAATAAAGCACGGTTATGTAAACAATCTTCATGATTATCCTTTTTCTAGCTTTCATCAATATATGGAAAAACAAGGGCGTGAATTGTTGGTAAAGCAGTTTAAAGAATATGCCGATTATAAGAATTTAATGTTAGGTGAAGATGATTTTTGAATATATGTTACGGCGTACAATATTATTCGGAGTCCAAGGCAAGACTTGGAGGTTTAAAAACGCCCAAAACGTGTTTTGGACTCCTGAACAACAGACACACCCGCTATCTAATATCGGTTAAATACAAGGTTTGCGACAGCACAATGAATATATTGATTTATAACGAACTGAGTCCTGAGCATAGAGCGGCGATTGCCTTTGAGGCTCACACGCTGGACGACAGCGACACCGCGCACCTTATCGAAGCCAGTTTTAAAGAGCAGGACAGTAGCCTGTGGTGCGTGTATGCCGACCGCCTGACTCATCTTAATATTGTGATGCTCAGTTTAACGGGCGTGTATTGGAAATTAGCCGCAACCCATGATTTTAGAAGCGCGTGGGCAACGCAGGAAGTTATCATCGCCGTGTGTGAATATGCGGGCATTAATACTACACTGATGTTTGAATGCAATGACATTGAACCACTGCCCGCACCCATTCAATATGATGCCGATTGGTTACAGGCACTGAAACAGGATTTTATTGCTATGCTGTGAATTTCTGGATAAGCTGTTGATAATAAAGTGTTTCTTCGGTTTTTCCGCGTTTTATCATGCCATTGAGATAAATCTCGGCTTTCTTCAATAACATAGCGACTGCCGCTTGCTGATTGTCAGCAGACAATTGACCGCCTGCAATAATTTTTTGCAGTGCAGTTATTCTAAATCTGTCCATACCCCAGTGTTGTTGCGAGAGTTGGTCTGCATGACCGCCGTGTTTTTTTATTTGCGGCTCTTCAATCAATAATACAGGGTAGCGGGCGGTAATTCTCAGCCATAAATCATAATCTTCGCAGGCAGGTAATTCGGTATCAAACAGCCCGATTGCGGCAAATATCGAGCGATGTATCATCACGGTAGACGGTGAGATAGCACACAACGGCAAACAGTCAGTAAACAGCCAGCCGCCTGTTTTGGCGTATTGTTTGGCAGGATTAACACGCACGCCGTTGCGTATCCATTGCTCTTCGGTGTGACAAATGCGGCTGTCAGGATGCGCGGTTAAAGCGGCTTGCTGGTGCGTCAGTTTTTCGGGCAACCATTCATCATCGGAATCTAAAAAGGCAATCCAGTCGCCTGTTGCCTGTTGGATGCCTGTATTACGCGCACTGCTGACCCCTTGATTTTTCTGATAGTAATACCGCACAGCTGGAAATTCGGCGCGTATCATAGCGGCGGTGTCATCGGTCGAGCCGTCATCAATCACGATTATTTCAGTCGGTAATGAGGTTTGCGCAAACACCGATAATAAGGCGCGTTTTAATAAGTCGCGGCGGTTGTATGTGGGGATAACCACAGAAATGTTCATTTAGACGAGGAGTTTTTTCGGGTTAAATTTCCGACCGCTTGCAGTTTGTCGCGTGAACTGAACCAGTGATAGCCCGCTGTGTGTTCAGCTACTTTGTTAAGCACTATGTCGCCGTGATTAATACACTGGGCGATACCGTAAGTCAGGGTTTCTTTAAATACCAAACTGGTGTCGGTGGTTTTGAGGAGTGTCAATTTTCCGCCACAGGTTAAAGACGGATAATCAATAACGTAGAGCGGTGGGCGGATATTCACTCTGATACTCCACTGTGACCCACTATCCTGCTGCCCCGCACCATGCCACTCGCCTGTAAATTGGCTGAGGGTGTCGCTTTGTCCAGCATCGGCAAGGCAGGACAGGGATAATAATAGACTGCCGATAAAGACGAGTTTATTCATGATTTATTTTCCTTATTTCAACGGAATCGGCAAAAACTGCGACCACTTCTGTTCGCCGCCGATGTCGCCTGCTTTGGGTATGTCTGAATTATGCCAACCGCCGCCTAGGGCTTTGACTAACAGCACGGCGGCTTGCAGTTGCTGGCTGTGTAAATCGACGGCGGTTTTTTCATTATTAAGTGCCACGCCTTGGGCGACCATGACGTTGAGATAATTGACCGTACCCGCTTTATATTGATTGTCGATTAATGCGACCGATTCACGCGCTGCGGTGACTGCTTGTTGCTGGGCTTTGATTTCGTCGGCTAATAAACGCAGGGTGGATAATTGGTCTTCGACTTCCTGAAAACTCACTAATACGCTTTGCCGATAGGCGGCAACACTGGCATCAAAGCTATTGATTGCAGCATCCATTTGCGCGCCAGTCAGTCCGCCATTAAATAACGGCACTGCCATTGCCGCAGGCCCTAACGCCCAGTAACGCCCCGCTGTGGATAACAACGAAGACAGATCACGCGATTGTGTACCTTTGGTTGCCGATAGCGAAATAGTCGGGAAATACGCGGCTTTGGCAACGCCGATTTGTGCATTTGCCGCCGCGACTTGGCGTTCAGCAACCGCTATATCAGGGCGGCGTTCTAACAATTCGGAGGGAATAGCCACGGGAATAGCGGGAACGGTGGCAGTGAGTCCCGCAGTGGCAATCGTCAATTCAGCGGGAGCTTTGCCGATGAGCATCGCAATCGCGTGTTCCAGTTTGGCGCGGGCAATCTGCACATCAATCGCTTGCGCTTGCGTGGAGGCAAGTTGGGTTTGCGCTTGGGTAATGTCGGGTTTTCCGATAACACCCGCCGCGTAGCGGTTCTGGTTGATGGTGAGAATTTTTTGGTAGGCGACACTGGTGTCATCAAGCAATTTCTTTTGCGCATCCAAGCCGCGCAGTTGAAAATAATTTTGTGCAAGCAGGGCATGAGTGGATAACTTTAACGCTTGCAAGGTAGCATGACTTGCTCCCGCATTCGCTTCATTGGCTTCCACCTGCCGCCGCACTCCGCCCCATAAATCAGGCTCCCACGCCATACTCATTGCCATACCGAACAGGTTTCTAACCCCTGAGACCGCAACACTTTGCCCAGTCGCGGCACGAAAGCGATTCATGGTTGCCGTACCTGTGGCGGTGGGAAAATACGCGGCGGTGGCTTGTTGTACTAATGATTGTGATTGCCGAAATTGGGCTTCTGCTTGGGCAAGTGATTGGTTGCTGATATTGACCTGCGCTTCAAGGCGGTTCAGTTCTGCATCTTTGAATAACTCCCACCAGTTGCCCGTCAATTGCTGGTCTTTTGGTTGCGCAATTTTCCAGCCTTTGAGTTCTTTAAATTCAGCAGGTACGTTAGCAGTGGGACGTTGATAATCGGGGCCGACCGTACAGGCGGATAGCAACAGTACGCTAGCGACACTCATCACAGTGCGGAGCGAGACCTGCGAGGTTTTCAAAACCTCGCAGGTCTTCCCGCGAATAAATAATTGACCTCGTTCCCACGCGCCGCGTGGGAATGCAGTGGAGGCGCGCCGCGCCTTGTATTTCAGACAAACCGCAGGCGTGTGGAAACGAATAACTAATAGGCTTAACGGTTTGAGATTCATGATAATAAACGGCGGCAAAAAGATTGAAAACGACTCATATAAAGGTAAACCACCGGTGTGGTGTATAGCGTTAATAATTGGCTGACCATTAAGCCGCCGACAATGGCGATACCTAACGGGCGGCGCAATTCTGCTCCGTAGCCCGTGCCGAACGCCAACGGTAACGCGGCGAGTAATGCGGCGAACGTGGTCATCATAATCGGACGAAACCGCATCATACACGCGGTGCGTATCGCTTCCTGCGGATTCATACCGTCTTTACGTTCAGCGTTCAGTGCAAAGTCTATCATCATAATGGCGTTCTTTTTCACGATACCGATGAGCAGGATAACGCCGATTAACGCAATCAGACTGAATTCAGTCTTAAACGCCATTAACGCTAAAATCGCGCCGACTCCCGCAGAGGGCAGGGTGGATAAAATAGTCAACGGATGCGCAAAACTTTCATACAAAATCCCCAGCACGATATAAATCGCCAACAACGCGGCGGCAATCAACCACGGCTGACTGTTTTGCGATTGTTGAAAGGCTTTCGCAGAGCCTTGAAAACCGCCGTGTACTGATGCGGGGACGGCTAAATTACGCATTGTCTCTTCAATCACTTTAGTGACAGTGGATAAAGACGTACCCGCTTTCAGATTAAATGAAATCGTGGAGGCTGGAAACTGTCCTTGATGATTCACCGCTAACGGCGTGTTGGTGGTGGTGTAACTGGCAAAAGTGGATAACGGTATTTGTGTACCGTTCGGGTATAAGGCACTGGGCGGCACACTGACATAAGTATTTTTCAGCGTTTCGGCGTTTTGGGCGTAGGCGGGATCGGATTCCATGACAACGTGGTATTGATTCAAGGCGGTGTAAATAATCGACACTTGCCGTTGTCCGAACGCATCATTGAGCGTGGCATTAATCACCGCTTGGCTGACACCCAAACGGGCGGCGGCTTCGCGGTCTATTTGCAGGGAAATCTGCTGCCCTTTATCCTGCTGATTGGTATTGACATCTTCCAGTTCGGGGCGTTGTTGCAGAGCTTTAAGAATCTTCGGAGTCCATGTTTTCAGCTCTTCCAGATTATCCGCTTCCAGCGTGTATTCAAATAATGCTGCCGACACCCGCCCGCCCACGCGCAATTCCTGTGAGGGTTGCAGAAATAGTCGCGCACCTGCAATCGCTGAAGATTTAACGCGCAGACGTTCTAATAATTGTTCGACATTCAGTTGCCGTTCTTCCAAGGATTTAAGAATAACGAACACCTGCCCGTTATTACTGAGCCGCTGTCCGCCGCCACCCCCACTACCCGTAAAACCCACCACATTGGCAACTTCGGGATCATCGCTGAGCATTTTGACAAATGCCGCCAACTTTTCCTGCAAGGCATGAGAAGAAATGCCCTGATCGGCTTGAATACTGCCCGCTAAACGTCCTGTGTCTTGGGTGGGAAAAAAACCTTTCGGCACGATGCTGTACAAATAAACATTAAAACCGATGGTTGCCGCCAGTAAAATCATCATCACGCGGCTATGACGCAATGCCCAATTTAAGGAGCGTTCATAAAAGCCCGACAACAACATGGCAGGGTGCGCTTTATCGTTTTTATTCGGCTCACTGGGTTTTAATAACAACGCGCACAACATCGGCGCGGTAGTCAGCGATAACACCAGCGACACCGCCACCGCCACCGATAAAGTCACCGCGAACTCCTGAAACATTCGCCCGACCATGCCGCCCATGAACAAAATCGGAATAAACACCGCAATCAGCGACAGACTCATCGTCAACACAGTGAAACCGACTTCCTGCACGCCTTTTAACGCAGCTTTACGCGCAGGTAAACCTTGTTCCAGATAACGCGAGGTATTTTCCAGCACCACAATGGCATCATCGACCACAAACCCCGTCGCCACCGTCAACGCCATTAACGACAAATTATCCAAGCTGTAATCCAGCAGATACATTGCGGCAAACGTGCCAATCAACGACATCGGTACGGTGATAATCGGAATCATCGACGCGCGTATATTGCGCAAAAACACAAACACCACCACAATCACCAGTCCGACGGCAATCAATAAGCTGTGTTCCACTTCCCGCAAGGACGCGCGAATCGTCAATGAGCGATCCATTGCCACCGACAACGTCACCGCCGCAGGAATTGCCGCCTGTAACTGTGGCAACAAGCCTTTCACCGCATCCACGGTGGCAATAATATTGGCATCCGCCTGTTTATAGACCACCAAAACGACTGCCTGTTTGCCATTCAAATAACCCGCACTGCGCAAATCTTCCGATGAATCCCGCACGCTGCCGACATCGGTTAAATGCACAGGCGCACCGTTACGATACGCCACAATCAACGACACATAATCACTGGCTTTTTTGGCTTGGTCATTGACTGCAATCTGCCAATGTCGCTCATCATCGGATAACGAACCTTTAGGTCGATTGACATTGGTATTAGCTAACGCGGTACGCACCTCGGCAAAACTCACCCCGTATTTTGCCAACGCCAAGGGATTCAATTCCACCCGCACCGCAGGTAAGGAACTGCCGCCGATATTCACCTGCCCGACTCCGTCAATCTGCGCTATTTTCTGCGCCAGAATAGTAGAAGCAATATCGTATAACTGCCCGCGTGACATGGTTTCTGATGTCATCGCAAACAGCATAATCGGCGCGTCCGCTGGATTGCTTTTATTGTATTTGGGACGGTTAGGCAAATCACTGGGCAACAAACTGCCCGCTGCATTAATCGCCGCCTGTACATCCCGCGCCGCACCATCAATATCACGGCTTAAATCAAATTGTAGGGTGACACTGGCAGAACCAAACGAACTGGTCGAAGTCATTTCCGTCACCCCCGCAATGCGTCCTAAGGTGCGCTCTAATGGTGTGGCGACGGTCGCCGCCATCACCTCAGGATTCGCACCCGGCATGGAGGCACTGACGGAAATAGTCGGAAAATCCACTTTCGGGATAGGCGCGACCGGTAATTGAAAAAACGCCAGAATGCCCGCTAAAGCAATTGCCAGCGTTAATAAAGTCGTCGCCACAGGGCGGTTAATGAAAATGGCGGAAAAATTCACAGTGGGTTTACTCGGTTAAGCGTCAAGACCTGCGAGGTTTTAGAAACCTCGCAGGTCTGTTGTTGCCACACGCTATATGCTTGTTGCTTATTCCCGCTGGTATTCTCGTTCCCACGCGCCGCGTGGGAATGCAGTATCAACGCGCCGCGTTGTGTGACCGAGTGTCGCACAGAGTTCGTCAACTTCTTGTGGCGTGTTGGCGTTAGGTGGACTTTATTTTGTTTTGGCATTGTGTAGGTGAGCGTTTGATGTGTGGCGCGGCGCGCCCAAACTGCATTCCCACGCGGCGCGTGGGAACGAGATGGAATACGCGTGGGAACGGAGTATTCACGATTCATCCTTAAACCAACGGCGATTACTCAAACGGTCAAACGCCAAATAAATCACAGGCGTAGTAAACAGCGTCAATACTTGGCTGACAATCAACCCGCCGACCATAGTGATACCTAAGGGATGGCGCAGTTCTGAACCAACACCCGTGCCGAGCATCAACGGCAATGCACTTAATAATGCTGCCATTGTGGTCATCATAATCGGGCGAAAGCGTAATAGACACGCTTGATAAATCGCATCAAGTGGCGATTTGCCTTCTTTACGTTCTGCTTCCAAGGCAAAATCAATCATCATAATGGCGTTTTTCTTCACGATACCGATGAGCAGAATAATCCCGATAATGGCGATGATGCTTAAATCGGTATCCGATACCATCAACGCCAATAACGCACCGACACCCGCCGACGGCAAAGTAGACAGAATGGTGACAGGGTGAATATAACTTTCATATAACACACCCAGCACGATGTACACGGTGACAATGGCGGCAATAATCAGCCACAGGGTGTTGGATAAGGACGCGCTGAACGCAAGCGTCGCGCCTTGATAATGCGCTTGTACACTTATCGGTAAGCCAATATCCTGTTTAACTTGTTCAATGGCGGCAACGGCATCACCCAAAAACGCGCCTTCGGCTAAATTAAACGATATGGTCGCGGCGGGAAATTGCCCAATGTGATTGACCACCAGCGGCGCGTGTCGTTCGCTTATCGTGGCAATGCTGGTTAAGGGAATCGCCGTGCCGTTGCTGGACATGACGCGCAAGTCATTCAGTGCGGCGGGGCTGTTGCTGAATTCAGGTTTGACTTCCAGCACCACGCGGTATTGATTGGATTGCGTGAACATCGTGGAAATCAAGCGTTGCCCGTAAGCATCGTAAAGCGTGTTGTCAATCGCAGTCATGCTCACGCTCATGCGACTGGCGGCGTTGCGGTCTACGTCAACAAACACTTGCAAGCCTTTATTTTGTGCGTCACTGGCGACATCGGTGAGTTGGGGAAGTTGTGATAATGCGCTCACCAGTTTGTCTGTCCATAGGCTCAATTCTTCGGCGGATACTGATTCCAAAGTGAACTGGTATTGAGTGCGGCTGACGCGGTTTTCGATGGTTAAATCTTGTGAGGGTTGCAGGTATAAAGTGATGCCTTCGACTTCGGCTAGTTTGGGTTTTAAGCGATTGATAACGGCGGTCGCATTGATTTTGCGCACGTCCAAAGGTTTTAAGGTGATTAATATCCGCCCTGAGTTCAGCGTGGCATTAATACCATCGACACCAATAAACGATGACACGCTGGCAACGGCTTCATCCGCCTGTACCACTGCCGCGAGTGCTTGTTGCCGTTTCGCCATTGCGGTAAAGGAAATGCTTTGCGGGGCTTCGGATATGCCTTGAATAACCCCCGTATCCTGCACAGGAAAAAACCCTTTCGGCACGATGATGTATAAAAACACCGTCAACGCCAAGGTTGCCGCCGCTATCAGCAATGTCAAGCCCTGATAATTCAACACCCAGCGCAGTGCCGTACCGTAGCTTTCGGTTAAGTTGTGTAAAAACTGCCCGCTAACCCGATAAAACCAGCCTGCTTTTTTTTCATCCACAGGGCGCAGAATTTTCGCGCACATCATCGGCGTGAGCGTCAGGGAAATAATCGCGGAAATTAAAATCGCCACCGCCAAGGTAATGGCAAACTCCCGAAATAATCGCCCGACCACGTCACCCATAAATAACAGCGGAATCAACACGGCGACCAGCGAAAAGGTCAGCGAAATAATAGTAAAAGCAATCTGCTCAGAGCCTTTTAACGCCGCCTGTAACGGCGTTTCGCCCTCTTCGATATAGCGGCTGATATTTTCAATCACCACAATGGCATCATCGACCACAAAACCAGCGGCAATGGTCAATGCCATCAGCGTTAAATTGTTGATACTGAAACCTGCCAGATACATCACCGCAAACGTACCGACCAAGGATAGCGGCACGACCAGCGCGGGTATCGACGTTGCCGACACGTTACGCAAGAACAGAAAAATCACCAGAACCACCAACACCAGCGCGAGCATGAGTTCATGTTGCACATCATTGACCGAAGCGCGAATAGTAGTGGTGCGGTCGGTCAACACCTCAACGCTTACGTCGCTGGGCAGGGATTCTTGCAGTTGCGGCAACAGTTGTTTAATGCGATCCACCACTTCAATGACATTACTGTTGGGTTGGCGTTGAATGTTGACCACCACCGCCGCTTCGCCGTTTGCCCACGCCGCTAAATGCACATTTTCGGCGGCATCGGTGGTGTCGGCAACATCGGCTAATGAGATAGGTCGTCCATCCCGATAGGCAATAATCAAGGCTTTATATTCAGCGGCAGAGCGCAGTTGATCGTTAGCGTCAATGGTCGCGGAACGGGTCGCGCCATCAAACATTCCTTTCGGTTGGTTGACGTTGGCATTGGCAATCGCGGTGCGTACATCTTCCAGACTCAAACCGTAAGCCGACAGCGCGGCAGGATTTGCCTGAATACGCACCGCTGGGCGTTGACCGCCGCTGATACTGACTAAACCCACGCCTGATAATTGCGCCAGTTTTTGTGCCAAACGGGTATCGACTAAATCTTCTACTTTGGTGAGCGGTAGAGTTTTGGAGCGCACTGCCAAGGTTAAAATGGGCGCGTCGGCAGGATTGACCTTGTTATAAATGGGCGGCATCGGTAAATCTTTGGGCAGAAAATTATTTGCCGCATTGATTGCCGCTTGCACTTCCTGTTCGGCAATATCGATTGGTAATTCTAAATTAAACTGCAACACAATCACCGACGCACCGCCCGAACTGGTCGATGACATTTGTGTCAAACCTGCTAATTGCCCGAACTGCCGTTCCAGCGGCGACGTGATTAAGGACGACATCACGTCCTGATTCGCCCCTGGGTATAAAGTGACAATCTGAATGGTCGGATAATCAACTTGTGGTAACGCGGAAATAGCCAGTTGCCGATACGCTAAAATACCCGCTATTAATAATGCGAGCATTAACAGCGTGGTGGCGACGGGGCGGAGGATGAAAATACGAGATGGGTTCATAGATGACACGCATTCATGCCTAAGGATTGCTTGTGATTTTGTACCGTCTCCATAACACTTCCTGCGGTGAGTTTAAACAGTGGGTCTATGTCCATGCCTGTACTTGCTAAACCTTTGGCGACCCATTTGTTGCAGGTATTCAACAGATGATAATTCCCCGCGCCTTCATAAAATTGGCTATCGCCATAGATACCGTTTTTCAAGGTAATAATTTCACCGTGACGGTCTTTTTGAAAACTATCGGCGATAAAAGCTATCAAAGCGGCGTAGGATTGTTTAGATAAACATAATTTCTCAATTTCACCGTGCGAAAAATACTCGGTGATATTATCAGGCACGGCAACTGCATGAACCACAGACCCCGCCGACCAAAACAAGGCGCGTAATGTTAAGCCTGTCGTAATTTCTTGAGATTGGTAAAAACCTTTATCGCCCCAACCCAATTCAATATAAGGCGTATTGGGGAATCGTGTTTTTAATGGCGGCAAAGCCGTTTCAATTGCTTGTGCGGGAATAATAAATCCCGTATGCCAGCCATGACTGATGACATAAATTGCCTGTTCATCCATGATAGCGGAATCATTTTTAGCCGTCTGTAAGGTTGGGGCGCACGCGGATATTAGTAATAAAACAGTAAAAAACATGACTTTTAACATCGTTTTTTTATCCGCTTGTAAAAATGTATGGTTCCGTACTCTGTCTTGGGAGCTAGATAAACGCGTGTGGAAACCAGAAAAATCATCCTCATTTGTCACGTTTCCGCTTGAAGTCTTTATGTTCAGTCGGGGCTTCGGGTGCTGGTGGTGTATCACTGGGATTATTGGTGATCCGCTTTGCTTTTGCCCCTTCGCGTAATTTGTCTGTGCCGTCAATTACCACTAATTCCTGAACTTTCAACCCATCCAATACCGCGACTTTTTCGCCATCCACCGTCCCCAGTTTCACAGGGCGCACGGTGACGGTCTGGTCATCTTTCAGCACATAAACGAACGTGCCTTTTTCGCCCGTTTGTACCGCTGAGCTGGGAATGGTTGGGATGGAATGCAGGGTATCCATCAGCATTCGTACATTGACGAACTGATTCACAAACAAGGCGTTATCGGTATTGGCAAACTGGCTTTTTAATTTTACCGTGCCTGTGTTGGTGTCGATTTGATTATCTATGGCTAATAACTGCCCTGTGGCGAGTTTGTTTTTGCCGCCGCGATCAAAGGCTTCTACCGTCAGGGTTTTGCCTTGTGTATTCTGTTGCATTACAGCAGGAACGGCATCTTCGGGCAGAGTGAAGACGACGGAAATCGGCTGTACCTGAGTGATGACCGCCAGTCCTGTGGCATCGGAGGCTTTAATCATATTGCCCTGATCGACTAAGCGTAAGCCTAAACGTCCGCTAATCGGTGCGGTAATTTTGGTGTAACTCAGTTGCAGTTTGGCATTGGCAACCAAGGCTTTGTCGGTGGTGACCGTGCCTTGGTATTGTTTAACCAGTGATTCTTGCGTGGCAACCTGTTGCGAGGCGATAGAGTCTTGCTCCAATAATGTTTTGTAGCGGTCTGCATCCAGTTGCGCATTTTTTAACAAGGCTTCATCACGCAGTAATTGTCCTTCTGCCTGCATGAGTTGAATCTGCGCAGTACGCGGGTCAATCTCAGCGAGTAACTCGCCCTCTTTGACTATCGCGCCTTCTTTATAATGCACATGAAGCAGTTCACCATCAATGCGTGATCTGACGGTTACGGTGCGTAAACCTGTGACCGATCCCAAGCCGTTCAAATAAACAGGCACATCGGCGAGTGTGACAGGTTCGGCAGTTACCGAGGAGATGAGTTTGTCTTTTTTATTACCCTCCTTACCGCGCAGTGCTTCGCCGTTCTTGGCAGTGTCTGGTTTTCCGTCGCTGTCGCTATTGAAGGGTTTAATAACATAATAAGCGGCGGCAACGGCGACAAGCACCAGAAGCAACCAAGTTCGCCAACGAAAGGTGCTTGCTTTATTTTCTTCCAACTTCATAAATAGTTTATTGAGTGCGTTGTTTGAAGGGTGTGCTGTATAAAGGTCGAGGTAGTGGGCAATGAGACGATTTGATTATAGCTATCACTCATTACAATTGACTGTTTTTACTGTTGAACATGACTGCCAGTCCTGTAAAAGACTGGTAGTCATTATATCGTAACAGGTTTAACCCGCTAATTTAGAACGGAATATCATCATCATAAGGCGCGTCAAAATTGTCATGACTGGTCGCGGGTTGTTGTGCAGGAGCGTATTGCTGTGCGGGTGCGCCACTGGGTGCGGATTGGTAGTTGGCTTGTGGGGCAGGTTGGTAGTTTTGTTGCGGTTGACTACCTTCATTTCTTTTGCCGACTAAATCAATAATGTTGGCGTTAAGTTCCAAGCTAGTGCGTATTGTGCCATCGTTGGCTTTGTATTCTCTTTGTGTCAATTCGCCTGACACAAAAACATGAGTGCCTTTTTTCAGATAATCTTTCAATGTGCCTTCAGCAGGTTTGCCAAATAATGCTACGCGAATCCATAAGGTTTGTCGCTTATCTCCGTAGCCCACGTTATTTGCCACATTGACATTTAATACCGCCGTACCTGACGGCAAATATCGGACTTCGGCATCAGCACCTGTAATGCCTGCAAAACTAAATACATTACTCATTTTTTCTCTCTACATTAAATTAACAATGACGCTATTATCGTTGCTTTCCTAGTCTCGCAAAAATAAAAAATCAGTTTATTTTAACATTGCTGTTGTCGCGCTTGCTTGCGGTGCAAAATCCATTTCCACCTTGCCATTCACTAACTTTAAATTCGCAGAGAACTCGGTGTCTTTGTTGGATTTGAAGCCTGTTAAAACGCCTGTTTCGCCTTTGGACAATAATTTTTTCGCCATGCTGAGGGTGATTTTTTTGTGAGCAATGGTTTTCCAGATGACCAGTTTGCAGCCGTTGCGCCATTCACTGCACCCGTAGGCTTTGGCGGTTTCGATGACTTTGCCGTTGCATAATGGGCAGTCTGCCAGTGCGTTGCTCACGGGTTGTGCCGCTGAATTTTCCTGTCGCTGATAGCCGATGATGCCGTGTTTATCCAGTGTTAAGCGGGCATTGAATACCTTGTCATCGACTTTAATGGCGTAGGCTTTCAGGGTTTGTTTGGTTTGCAATAATTCACAGGCGAGGTCTTTATCAATCGGCACGCCGTACAGGTGTTTCCATAATACGAACGTACAGCCGTTTTTCCAATCGCTACAGCCGTAGCCTTTTCTGCCTTCGATAATCGGGTGCTGACACAGTGGGCAATCACCAAAGCGGCTGGTGTCATACAAGGGCTTATCGGCTTCGTGTTTGATTTTCTGGGTGAAGGCTTTAATTTCTGCCATGAACACATCGGGATCATAAGCATGGTGTTCTATTTTTTTCAGCTTGGCTTCCCATTCACCTGTCAGTGCGGCGGATTTCAGGCTGTCATTGCTGATTAATGCGATTAACTGCCGTCCTGAGTCGGTGCTAATCAGGTTTTTTTTCTGGCGCGTAATGTAATGGCGGGTGATTAAGGTTTCGATAATTGACGCGCGGGTGGCAGGTGTACCGAGTCCTTTTTCTTTCAGGGCTTCTTTCAATGCGTCATCGTCACAGGTTTTGCCCGCTGATTCCATCATGCCTAATAAGGTGGCTTCGTTGTAGGCTTTGGGCGGCGTGGTTTTGCCTTGGGTGATGCTGGGAAGTTGTGTACCTGTTTCGTCTTGGACAAACGGCGGCAGAATTTTTACGTCTTTTTCTGAACTGGCGCGGTCATTTTTATACAATTCCTGCCAGCCCAATGCTTCGATAATCGTGCCTGTGGCTTTGAATTTTGCTGTATCTACCGTCGCCAGTACGGTGGTGATTTGCCGAATACAAGGCGGATAAAATGCCGCGATAAAGCGTAACGCAATCGCCGCATACACTTTGTATTCATCGTCGCTCAAGTTGGACGGCAAAATAGTCGTGGGAATAATGGCGTGGTGATCGGTGACTTTGGCATCGTTGATATAGCGTTTACTCAGGGTGAGCTTATCAACGGCTAACGGTGCGATTTGCGCGGCAAAGTTAATGCGCAGTTTTTCCAATAACGGCTTGATGCCCGCTTTCATATCGTTGCTGAGATAACGGCTGTCGGTACGCGGATAAGTGATGTGTTTTTTCTCGTATAAGGCTTGGGCAATGCTTAAGGTTTGGTCGGCAGTGAAGCCATAACGGATGTTTAAATCTTTTTGTAAATCGGTTAAATCATAAAATAACGGCGAATAAATCTGTTCGCGTTTGCCATTAACGGCGGTAATGACTAAATCAAACCCCGTCAGTTGTGCGGCTAGGGTTTCGGCGGCGGCTTTAGTGTCAAATCGCCCGCCTGTGTATTGAAAATCCACTTCTCGATATAAGCTGTGCAGCTCCCAAAAATCTTTGGGGATAAAGTCAGAAATTTCCACATCTTTCTGCACAATCATGGCAAGCACAGGCGTTTGCACTCGCCCCAATGTCCATAATCTGCCTTGTTGCCCGAATTTCAGCGTATACAAGCGCGTGGCATTTAAACCGACTATCCAATCGGCTTCACTTCGACATTTTGCCGCGCGGTATAAGCCTTGATACGCTTGCCCGTCTTGTAGTTGGCTAAAGCCTTTTTGTATCGCTTCATCAGTGAGTGAACTTATCCACAACCGTTGCAGCGGTTTATGTTCACAGCCTGACCACGCCAGAATGTAGCGGAAAATCAATTCGCCCTCACGCCCTGCATCGGTGGCGCAGATAATCTCGCTCGCGTTGCTGAACAGGCGTTTGATGATAGCCAGTTGCTTTTGCGCACCCGCATCATCTTTGGCTTTCAGCTCAAACTGTTCCGGAATAATCGGCAAAGCGTCCAGCGTCCAGCGTTTCCATTCAGCACGATAGTCATCGGGTTCTTTTAATTCCACCAAATGCCCGAACGCCCACACGATTTGATAGCCGTTGCCTTCAAAATAACCGTCATATTTACGATTAATGTGTAAACAACTGGCGATACTGCGTGCGACGGCGGGTTTTTCAGTGAGGATGACTTTCATGTCTTATGTTGCTGTGATGTTTGAGAGTGGTTGTGACATTAATATTAATAATTATATTATTTACGTCATTTATTAACAATTAGTGTCTTGTTGCGTGACAGGGTATTCCCTGTGATTTACAGGTAGTGACGTAATTCATTGTTTTTTGTCACTAATAATCCGTGAATTTAAATTGATATTTTTAACTAATCTGGCTCAGGATATGCTGACTCTGTGTTATGGACATGGTGGTCACAGTTAGATTGTATTTCAGTGAAGTGGAAACTTCTTACTAAAAATGAATTCTAAAAACCGCCACGGTCTTTAGCTTAAGGATAGTACTAGCGGCATTTTCATCATATTTAATCTCTTTTCAGCCCTCCTAGTCGCTTTTCTTTGTTTCACCCTTAATGATGGACAGAGGTGATACCATGAAAACGTTAAATAACAACGGCGAATCAGTGCTGGTTACCAGCACTGATTCGCCTTTCAGCCTATTGGTAGCGGACATTGCTTATGATGCTTTCCTGCAAGATGCCAATCAGGTAAATAACACCCAAATAGGCGTTTCAACTGCCAGCGCAATAGCGAAACCCGTCTACACAGTCACGCAGATTATCACACAATTAACCACCTCTTGGGGTTACGGCGATAGCTTAACTCGCTTATGGGGAACGTCTTACGATACCCCCAGCACACCTAAACCAGTCATCAGTTTTGGTGTTAATACCGCTGTTCCTAGTAATTTTACCGCCTTTGGGTTGCCATTATTTGGTGAGGGCAACGGCTTAACGGCTATGACCGCTCTGCAAGTGGCAACCGCACGATTATCTTTTCGTTTATGGGACAATCTGATAGCGAGCAGTCTGGTGGAAAGCGACGGCGGTGCTGCCAATATTACCTTAAATTATTCCAGTACCACCGCTAACAACGGTACTTATTCAAGTACCTTGGCGTACAGCACAACACCCAATAAAGATATAGTTGCGGATCAAATCTGGATGGCTACAACGTGGGATAGTAATTCTGATTCAGGGATGGCGAAAGGGGCTTATGGATTTACCACTATGATGCACGAAATCGGTCATGCGTTAGGGCTGTCACATCCCAGCACATACAACGGCAGTGCAATTTATGCTACTGATGCCGTATTTTCCCAAGACAATCGCCAATACACCATCATGTCGTATTTTGGCGGCTACAATGCCGCAAGCAATGAGTATGCTCAAGATGGCACTTACAGTGATTATAAGTACCCCCAAACACCGATGGTATACGACATTGCCGCCGTGCAGTCACTCTATGGTGCGGACACCACTACGCGCACAGGTGACAACGTCTATGGTTACAACAATAACTTTGCCGCTAACGACCCAGAAAAAGCCATTTTTGATTTCGCTATCAATGCCACACCATTATTGACCATTTGGGATGCAGGCGGCAGCAATGACACGCTGGACTGTTCAGGCTGGAACGGCAATCAAATTATTAATCTTACTCAAGGTAGCTATTCTTCGGTTCGCGGCTTGAACAATAATGTCGGCATTGCCTTTAATACCGTTATTGAAAATGCAATAGGCGGTATGGGCAATGACAGACTTATCGGCAACAGTGCGGATAACATTCTCAATGGCGGTGCTGGCGCGGATATTATGCTGGGCGGTTTGGGTAATGATACTTACTATGTTGATAATGCAGGCGATGTGGTTACCGAGAATGTCAACGCAGGTGTAGATACCGTGTATGCGCGTAGCAGCTGTGTCTTGACTGATAATATTGAAAATCTGATGCTGACAGGTGTTGCGGCTATTAACGGTACAGGCAATACATTGAACAACCAATTGGTCGGCAACACTGCGAGCAATGTACTGAATGGCGGCGCAGGTGATGACCTGCTCGATGGCGGTGTATCCGATGTTTACAATCTGGGTATTGTCGATATTCTGAACGGCGGCGCGGGTAACGACAGCTTCTTGGCACGTGGCTTTTACGGCACAGGCTATTACAACGGCGGCGCGGATACCGATTTGCTGGATTTCAGCCAAGCAAGCAGCTACACCGCTGCACGGCGCAGTGCGGAAAGTGCAGGCGTTAAAGTCGATTTAGCGGCGGGCATCGCCTCAAGCTACTACCTGAAAGCATTCAACTACGCATGGGCGGATATTAACGGACAAATCGCGGTAACAGGCATCGAAAACGTAAAAGGCACGACACAAGGCGACAGCCTGAGCGGCGATGCCAATGCCAACGTGCTGGACGGTGGCGCGGGCAATGACACCCTCATCGGCAAAGGCAACAATGACACCTTAATAGGCGGTGCAGGCAACGACACCTACGTCATTGACGGATTGGGTTATATTCTGACCGAAGCGGCAACCGCCGATATTGATACCGTACAAGCCAGCATCAACTTCGACCTTAACAGCCTCAGCAACATTGAAAACCTCACCCTCATCGGTACTGCAATCACAGGGACAGGTAATGGACTGGACAACGTGCTGACGGGTAATAGCATGAGCAACACCCTGAATGGCGGCGCGGGTAATGACACCCTCGATGGCGGGGTCTCCAATAGTTACAATCCCACCATAACCGATACCCTGAACGGCGACGCAGGTAATGACACCTTTGTGGCGCGGGGATTTTACGGCGCAGGAAAATACAACGGCGGCGCAGATACTGACACACTGGATTTCAGTCAGTCAGACTACTACACCGCAGTACGCCGCAGTGCAGAGGGTGCGGGCGTTAAAGTTGATTTAGCGGCAGGTACAGCCTCAAGCTACTACCTGAAAACACTCAACTACGCATGGGCAGATGCTAACGGACAAATCGCACTGGCAAACATTGAAAACATACGCGGTACGAACCAAGGCGACAGCCTGACAGGTGACAGCAACGCCAACTATATCGACGGCAATGCAGGTAGCGATATTATCAATGGCGGCGCAGGTGATGACCTGCTCGATGGCGGTGTATCCGATGTTTACAATCTGGGTATTGTCGATATTCTGAACGGCGGCGCGGGTAACGACAGCTTCTTGGCACGCGGCTTTTACGGCACAGGCTATTACAACGGCGGCGCAGATACCGACTTACTGGATTTCAGCCAATCCGACAGCTACACCGCCGCACGGCGCAGTGCCGAAGGCGCGGGGGTTAAAGTCGATTTAGCGACAGGTATCGCCTCAAGCTACTACCTGAAAGCATTCAACTACGCATGGGCGGATATTAACGGACAAATCGCGGTAACAGGCATCGAAAACGTAAAAGGCACGACACAAGGCGACAGCCTGAGCGGCGATGTCAATGCCAACGTGCTGGATGGTGGCGCGGGTAATGACAGTCTTTATGGTCAAAATGGTGC
This sequence comes from Methylococcales bacterium, assembly GCA_030654015.1. Lineage (GTDB taxonomy): Bacteria > Pseudomonadota > Gammaproteobacteria > Methylococcales > Methylomonadaceae > UBA4132. The sequence goes on from JAURYI010000138.1 coordinate 63,307, forward strand.
AGATACCTTCATCGGCGGTCTCGGTAAAGACAGTTACAGTCTTGCAGAAACAATCGCCGCAATTGATACGGTACGCATTGCGACAGGAGATAGTCTGGTTGGTAGCTATGATGTGGTACAAGGCTTTACGTTGGGTACAATCAATACCGCAAATACTGACAGGCTGGATTTGGACAGCACCATCATCGCCATTAATAGCGTAGGCAATGGTAATGATGTCGGCACTGGGGTTACGATGATCAGCAGCCATAGTATTACCAATGGCATTATCAGCTTTGATAATTTCGGTGGCTATGACGCGCCTGTCGCCATTAGGAGCGGTGTGCAGATGAATAATGTACTCAGCTATTTGCAAGCCAATATCACAGGATGCGATACGGTTGCTTTTGTGTCCGAAGGCAATACTTTTGTGTTTCAGGATGCTGGTGTTATTGATACGCTGGTGGAACTAATCGGTGTCACAGCGCGTAGTCTTAACATCGCAGGCTTGGTGGATTCACTATGGATTATGTAATGAAAATCAGTGATGAATAAGCCCCGCGAGGGGCTTATTTGTTATTGGGGTGTCAATTTATACACGGTACACACTGGAATATTGCTTTTTTCGGATAGGTTTAATAGCTATTAAATGTTTATTTTAAACTTGTCTTTTCCACCGTCTCAGCGCAAAATCAAGAACATAATTTGTAGTGGATTTTATTAATTTTTCCACTTCAGCTTATACGGTTTACTCGTTCAACACCTGCATTTTTCATAAACGCATGAAGAATGACGCACAGTTATTTCATACACAGTTAAGTTTTTCCAAAGCTAAACCTGACGTGAGTCAGGGGCAGAAAGTTACGAATCCAATTGTTTGGAAGGTCGAACTGCCGAGAGTGACTTCGTTAATGTCACAGCAAGGCATTTAGCATTTCAAATTATCAGGAGATGTATCATGGGAAATACAACGTTTACTTATAACGGTCATACCTACTTGCTGAGTGACGCGCTCACTTGGCAGGAAGCACAAAATCAAGCGGTCAATTTAGGCGGCAATCTCGTTACCATTAATGATGCGGCGGAACAAACATGGTTAGCCGCCACGTTTACAGCGACGGCATGGATCGGCTATACCGACCAAGCCGCTGAGGGAACATTTCAATGGATCAGCGGCGAAACGGCTGCTTATACCAATTGGGCAGCAGACGAACCCAATAACTCAAATGGCAATGAACATTATGCGCAAATAATGGCAGGTGGGGTCTGGAATGACATCAGAGGCGATATTTCAATGGCGGGTATTATCGAAATTGCCAATCCAGTCAATATTGCCCCTACGCTGACAACGTTCTTCGCACCTGTGACTACAGGCAATGAAAACAGTGACGTAACTGTCAGCTTTAGCGATTTACAAGCCAAAGGCGATGAAGCGGATACTGATGGTACGGTCGATGCGTTTGTTGTGAAAGCCGTCAGCAGTGGCGCATTAAAAATCGGCTTATCCGCCGCCACCGCCACCGCGTGGGATGCGCTGATAAACAATACTATTGATGCTACTCATCAAGCCTATTGGACTCCTGACACCAATGCGAACGGCACACTGAATGCGTTTACCGTCGTGGCAAAAGATAACGGCGGTCTGGAATCGGCGACACCTGTACAGGCGACCGTCGGCATTACTGCGCTGATTATCCCTCCACCAAGCCAAAATCACGCCCCCATCCTGACTGCTCCAGACGCTATCCATTACACCGATACGGCTTTTGTGGATAACTTCGCTACCGTGACAGGGACGTTGCTTGCCAGTGATGTTGATTTAGGAACAACCCTTACCTATGGCGTTATGGGCGGAACGATTTACGGTGATTTCATCGAGCTAAGTCAAACCTACGGGACGTTGAGAGTCAACGCGGTGACAGGTGCGTATAGTTTTTTTCCTGATAACGCAGCTATTAATGCGTTAATTACCGATGTTACAGATAACACTTTTACCGTTATGGTATCGGATGGTGAATTGATAGACAGCAAACCGCTTACCATTAACATCGTACAAAGCGGCATCGCTAAACCCGATAATATTATTACAGGAACAGTCGGTAATGACGTGCTTAATGGCTTGGCAGAGAATGACACCATCAGCGGTCTGGCGGGAGATGACATCATAAACGGCGGTACGGGTGCGGATACAATGCTAGGCGGTAAGGGTAACGACACTTATTACATTGATAATATCGGTGATAAAGTTGTAGAGCTTGCGTGGCAAGGGATTGATACGGTTTATTATGTGGCTGATTTACATAACACTTCTTATACCTTACCTGACAACGTTGAAAATCTGACATTCGATAATTGGCGTTACAGTGGTACTGGCATCGGAAATGCGCTGGATAACCGCTTGGTCAGCAGTATGTACGGCAGCACGCTTTATGGTTTGGCAGGTTATGACAGTCTTTATGGCACTTTTGGCAAATCAGGCAGCAGTACCTTGATAGGTGGCGTGGGCGATGACAGTTATTATGTCGGCGGTTATTTGTCCGTTCAAGATGTCATCATCGAGTCTGCGAATGAAGGCGAGGATACCGTTTATGCCCGTGCAAATGTCACCCTAGCAGACAATGTTGAAAACGTGGTGCTTCTGAGCGGAGGTGCTAATTGGGGTCAGGGCGGTATTGTTAAAGGCATCGGCAACGCGCTGAATAATCACCTGACCAGCGATATTATTGATAGCCAGCTCGAAGGTCTAAGCGGTGACGATAACTATTATGTTGGTAATGAAGGAGCGGTCATTGTCGAATTGGCTAATGACGGTTGGGATACTGTGCTGTCAACAACCAACCGCACTTTAGAGGCGAATGTTGAAGAGCTTTATCTGTTCGGTACGGATCATATCAATGGGTTTGGTAATGCTCAGCATAATAATCTGCACGGCAACGCGAGTGATAATATTCTTGACGGTAGAGCAGGAGCAGATTTTATGGAAGGTCGTGCAGGTAATGATACTTACTATGTGGATAACGCGGGTGATGTGGTCAAAGAGCTTTTTAACGAAGGCGTGGATACGGTGTATTCAAATCTCGCCACCTACACCTTAACGGATAATGTTGAAAATCTGAGTGTTAATCTTGAGCGATCTGCTTCGCCTGTGGTCACGGGCATCGGCAACGCACTGGATAACTACTTAACAGCCGATGGTCGCATGGATATTTCAGCTCATGCGGTGCTTGAAGGGCGGGGCGGTAATGATATTCTTCAAAGCAATATCCGCAGTACCAGCACCTTATTGGGCGGTGAAGGCAACGATTTATATTACATCTACAACGTCGGCGACGTGGTCAAAGAGTACGCTAATCAAGGTACAGACACGGTATCTTCCAGTCTTGCCGCTTACACCTTAACCGATAACGTTGAAAATTTGATTCTGCGGAGAGGGGCTTTCGGTGATGTCGGTATCAGCGGCACGGGTAACAGTTTGGCTAATCATTTAACAGGTGGTGACGCGAATAACATTCTCGATGGTCAGGCGGGTGCGGATACGCTGGTAGGCGGCGAAGGAGCTGATATTCTTATCGGCGGTTTGGGCAAAGACCGTTACGATTTGAGCGAAACCACTGCCGCAACCGATACGGTGCGCATTGCAAAAGGCGACAGCTTGGCAAGCAGTTATGATGTGGCAACAGGCTTTCAATTGGGGATAAATGCGCTGGAAACCACAGGCGTTGATAAGCTCGATTTAGACAGTGTAAAGATTGCCGCAGATGCTAATGCAGTTAACGGTAACAACTCAGGCACTATCAAAAGTCATCATATCAGTGCAGGCATTATCAGTTTTGACGATAGCAATCATTACACTCATCCAGTCGCCATTACCGATGCTAACTTAGCCAATGTGTTCAGCTACTTGCAAGCTAATATCACAGGACGCGATACCGTGGCGTTTGTGTCTGGCGCGGATACTTATGTATTTCAAGATGGTGGTGCTGTTGACACGCTGGTGGAACTGGTCGGTGTTACTGCACACAGCGTCAACACAACAGGTCTGGGAGCGGATGCACTCTGGATTGCTTAATGCGTTAAGTTCTTTTATGTACGTTATCAACAAGCCCCGCAAGGGGCTTGTTTGTTATTAGGCTATTCAGTCAGCATTCAGTTATGATTCTTTATTATGGAATCAAAACACCTTATCAGGATATAACGATGAAAAAAATACTGCTGTTACTTACATTGCCCTTGCTGCTGACCGCCTGTGCTTATGATACTTATCACTACCCTGCTGGCTACAATACTCATGTAGCTCCCGCGCCGCGCTATTATCCTAATAACAATTATCATCAATCCTATCAGCAGCCTAAAACCTATTACGCCAAGCCCGCGTATAAAGAACAGCATCACCATCATGAATACAACGAGCATCATGATAATGGCAAGCACAAAGGTCAGTATAAAAA
>JAURYI010000139.1 GCA_030654015.1 Methylococcales bacterium
TTGACGCGGCCGCGTCTTCTTTCTCGCACTTTCCAATAGTTCACGAATCTGTTCAAACTGGTCTCGACTAATGTCACTGGGATAACTTTTTCTCATCCCGCTATTATCACTTAGTTAACGTAGATTTTGAACAGGTTCTAAGAACTGTAACATCATTCCACCTCTTTGATTTTCTGGATGGTAATTCTTCTTCTATTCATTAGGACTAATAACCTCAGGTGAGTCAATAATCACTGGTTGATGTGTGGCATAAGGATTATTCGGTGATTTGTCACTGTATTTACTCCCATATTCACCATAAGGATTGTTAATTGAGTCTGAACTGTAACGGCTGCCATATTGACCATAGGGGTTGCTTGTTGACTCTGAACTGTAAGGGTTTCCATCCAATTCACCTAAGTATTTACCTGTTTGTGAGTCGTACAATCTTGGCTCAGCCATGAGTGATGTTGAAAGTAGTAACATCACTAGCATAAGTATCTTTTTCATTCTGGCGTTCCTACATTTATTAACTTGCATTGATTGAAATTTAAGTCTTTATGATTATTTTCTGTGAGTCATAAAAGGCTTTCTCAGACTATCACGCGTTTCAAGGTAAAATGAAAATTCCCCTACTTTATTTTGGAACAGCTATGTGGTCATTTTTTAAACGTCAGCAAAGAGATAAGCAAACGGAATATGCTGAACAACGGCGTAAGCCATTGGCTTTTGATGAAATTGTCGAGGGAATGGGGAATTTTTCTGATCTTGCCTATAATGATATGGCATTAAAATTTTGGCTACCCGAACCAGCAGAACACGCTCTTCGTGAGATTAGCGAGCTTAGTAATTTATCAGTGAGTGAATTTTTACGGCAATTTATAGCCCTGCATTGCTATGGACTTTATGCCTTTTATCAAATGACTGCGGTTATGCCAAATTTATTCAAGGACTGGGAGGATTCTGGTGTTAAATTTTCTAAGTGTATTGTAGAACCAGAAACAACAGAGATAGCAGAAGTACCCGTAAAAGTTAAAAAACGGATTGATACCTATTGGGTTACTGAGCTTGGCAAAAATGTTGCTCCCATTAAAGTATGGATTCCAAACCGCATGAAAGCCAATTTGCAAACACTGGCTGAACACGTTGAATTAACACCTTCCAATTATGTGCGAGAAATCCTTATCTCACGTTTGCTTGGACATGGAATGCTTCCCCAGCGTCCTACCATGTTCAAGCCATTTCCTGCACCTGAGGCGGATGCTTGGGAAACAGAAGACCCAAGAATTTGGCGCGAAGTTTCACAAGAGGAATTTTATCACTACCCCACTGGGGAAATACGCACGGAATGGGTTGATGATGAGGATAGTTAGCCAAATGATAATAAAAGACGAATAAGGGGAATTGACTGTAACTTGTTATAATAACCCAACAAACAATTTAAGAGGTTTATCATGGCAATCAAATCAAGCACATTCGGTAGAGTGGAACTGAGCGGCAAAGACGCTGCGCGATTTGTTCAGCAAATCAACGAAGATAAAGCCAATCCTTTGGCAGTGGCGGCATTGGCGCGTGGTCGTGAAATAGCTAAGAAAATCAACAAGGGTGAAATGTTTAAGCTAAAACCCAATGCCTGATTCAGATTATTACCTTCGGAAATTAGCAGCATCGGATAGTGTCCAAAGTTTTAAAGTAGGGAATGAAGCATTTCTACCGCTGAAAACCTTTCTACAAAAACAAGCCAAGCAATTCCAACAAGCCAGTATCGCGCAAACCTACGTTGCTGTGACTGATAATAATACCGTCATTGGCTTTGTAACCTTAACCTGTAGCGAGATTGACTTACAAAACGGCTATGATTTATCCGATTGTCACCATGCCAGTAATTATGCGTTCTTACCCGCTGTCAAAATCGCACGATTAGCAGTTGATAGTCGATACAGAAGCAGTGGCATTGGTTCAACGCTAGTCGCTTATGCCATTGCATTAATACAAGACAAAATCGCCGAGAATGTCGGCTGTCGATTTATTGTTACTGATGCTAAAAGCGAAGCAGTCAGTTTTTATGAAAAACACGGCTTTGTATTATTGGATTCTGAGGGGAATCAATCCACAGAACACCAGTTGATGTTCTTGGATTTGGTGGGATTAAGATAAAATTTTGCTGTTGTCCCTTGGGACACTAGCGGGACACTTGAGAATAAATAACAGTAGTAAATGACAACACTTGGCAAACAACGACATACCATAACCAATTGAATTAATTACTATTAGTTGTTACTATGTGTTGTAGTTTTTTGATTTTCACCCATTCGTAATGTGTGGGTCGGCGGTTCGATTCCGCCCATCGGCTTAATAAAATCAATAGGTTAAAATATCAAGTTAAGTGTATTTTTATCTGCGTCACAGTTAGAAATAAATCCCCACAATAAACCGCAACGATTGCCGCTAAAATGGCGCGTAGAATCGCCGTTTTTTTCACCAAAACAGATAGGCTAAGTCATGATTACCTTACCCGAACATTTAGAACAGCCTTTTAAACGTCTAGCTGAACAACAGCATCAATCGGCTGATAAGCTGTTAGCGCAATTGGTAGAGGAATATTTAGAAGACTATCACGACATCCAACTGGCTGAACAAACGCTTAAAGAAATTGAGCGTGGAGAAGTTAAGGTTTTATCATTAGCTGAAGCATGGGCAATGTTGAATGACTTGGACAATTGACATGACCGATAAGGCGTTAAAGTCTTTAGCAAAACTTGACCGCTCACAAATAGCAAAAATTAAGCAGTTTTTAGATGTTGACTTGCCTATTATGGTTAATCCGCGCTTGACGGGTAAAGCCTTACAAGGTGATTTAAAAGGCTTGTGGCGGTATCGAGTCGGTAATTATCGCTTAATAGCGCAAATTAAAGACGCTGAGTTGCTTATATTAGTGATTGAACTAGGACACCGTAAAGACATTTACAAATCATAAATACCTCTCCCACGCGCCCTATTATCGCAATCCCACTAAATCCAAAAACATCAACGGGTGTTCTGTGGATTGGTTACCCTCAGAATCCAATAATACAAAGCCATGTTTTGCTATTATTTGACTAACTTGAATGGCTAACATCCTCATCAACCCATTCGGTGCGTATTTCACCGATGTGGTAGTGATGAAATTCCTCTTGTGAAACTTCGCGCCACACTTGTTGATCTGCTTCCCAAATATCTGCCTCAGGTGCAGAAAATGGTTTGAACATTGCTGGACGCTGAGGAAGCATTCCATGCCCAAGCAAACGTGAGATAAGAATTTCTCGCACATAATTGGAAGGTGTTAAGCCAACGTGTTCAGCTAAGGTTTTCAAATCCGTTTTCAGGCGCGTTGGAAGCCACATTTTAATCGGAGCAACATTTTTGCCCAGATCAATCACCCAATAAGTATCAACCCGCTTTTTACCCTCTGGTGGCTCTTCCATAGCAAAAGAATACCTAATGCCCGATGAATCCCTGTCTTTGAATAAGTTAGGTGTACTTTCTATCATTTGATAAAACGCATAAAGCCCATAGCAATGAATCGCTAAGAATTGCCGTAAAAACTCACTCACCGATAAATTGCTACGGTCGCTTATCTCAACAAGCGTGTGCTTAACGGGTTCGGGTAGCCAGATTTTCAACGCTGCATCGTGATCTCCCAAATCAGAAAAATCACCCATGCCCGCGACAATTTCATCAAAATGCAATGGTCGGCGGCGTGGCTTAGGTTGCTCGGTATATTCTGTTTGCTCGTTTCTTTGCTGACGTTTAAAAAATGACCACATAGCTGTTCCAAAATAAAGTAGGGGAATTTTCATTTTACCTTGAAAACCGCTATAGACTGCTACGCGCATTCATCACAATCAACTCTATGGAGTCACCATGTTTCAGACATTAAAAAATTGGCTAGGAATCGCTTTTTTAATTTTTATAGCTTATGCAGTATTTGCTGCTAAGTTAGAAAACAAAGGATTACCACCAACCAATCAACAGCCCGTTCCTGTCTTTAATCAACCAGAACAGCCAGTTCCTCAAAGTGGAGCGAACAATGCTAATTTTCGTAATGGAGTCGCGCCACTCAAAATTACAACGTCATCCGCTGGCGGCTATCACTACTTTGTAAAAATAGTAAACCTGTTAAATGGTCAGTCAATTGGCAGTTACTTCATTCGTTCAGGTGAAGCGATAGACATAAAAGTTCCATTGGGGACATACGAAATAAAATATGCGTCTGGCACTAAATGGTATGGTATGGGCTATCTTTTTGGCACAGAGACGACTTACAGTAAAGCAGATTCCACGTTTGATTTTACTTTTGATGGTTATCAATACAGTGGCTACACGGTAGAGCTAATCATGCAACGAAATGGCAACCTTAGAACGTCAGGAATTCAACCAAGTCAATGGTAAGCCAGCGTAAAGAAATTTGTGGAATGCCCCACATTCCACAAAAACAACTTGTTAGGAGATAAAAATGGAAGCGTACAAAAATGAAATAAAAGAAGCTCAAAATTATATGGAATACTTGAAATTTGATAAGTCGCATCCGTGGCATAGAAACTTAATTGCTTTATATCTTTCGCTTATCGAATATTCTGACTCATTAATTTGTCTCGTTGAAAACGAAAAGAGCATTGCCATCCCACTCATTTTTCGTGGCTTATTAGAAGCGTATGTAGATTTTAAAAATCTTGCTGAAAATGAAACATATATTTATTACATGGAAGCCAATAACGTTAAACAAGAGCTTACACTTCTTAAAGAAGCGAGTAACAATAATAATGTGTACTTGGCATTAATAGCATCAGAACCAAGCTTATTAACGGCTACAATACAACAATATGAAGCTACACTTACCGAACTTAGCAAAAAAGGCTATAAGCCTTTGAAGATATTTGAAAAATTTGAAAAGGCAGGGATGATTGATGAATTCAAATCTATTTACAATGACCTTTGCTCACATTCACATAACAATATTAATTCGTTCACTGGAAAATTTGTTGATATTGACGAAGCCCAAAATGATTTTGAGATAACGCATTTTAAAGAGCAAGCAGACGGTGAAATTGAACGTCACTTAATAACTGGATGCAGCTACCTAAGAAATGCAAGTCATAAAATCCACGCAGTGCTGGAAACAGGATATGAAAATAAGTTTCCAGTTTGAATATAAATTACTGAAAAATATTATGTAGCATACGCACTAAAAGGATGAGTCAATATGAGCGATAACAATAACCTGCCACAAAAGCGAGACAGTGCGGAGTTGGCTTTACATAAAACCCGTAGCTTGTTGAGCATTACCAATAAGATTCTGGCGAATAAAACGCTGATAGTCAGTGATGATGCGTGGCTGGATGAATTAATTGTTTGGGCGGATGAATATGATATTTCAGAAGATGATTTTCCGCGTGATAAACAAGAAATTTTAGCAATAACTGAATTGCATTTACATCGTTATCAACTTAGAAAACTTCCTGAATCTATTGGTGGACTAATCACTTTAACCAAATTAGATTTATCTTTTAATAAACTCACAAAACTTCCTAACTCTATTGAAAAATTAATTAATTTGACTGAGCTGTATCTATGGGGTAATCCAATTACTGAAATTCCTAAACCTCTTTGGAGGATTGGCTTAGATATATATTTAGGAGGTAAGAAAAAAAGTGAAAGAATCTGCAACAAGATAGAAAAATTGCTTTACAAGGAATCTGAGGATGTCCAGCAAGAAATGATGAAGGAAATGGAAAGAATAATTTGGGATTCTTACAACATAGAAGTACGAACAGAAAACCCGATGGCATTTTGTCTTGACTTGCAGAACGGATTGGACTTTATAGATGATTGGGAGAATATACGAGGAGTGCTTAGTGATGAAGGGATAATTGCGGCGGAAAATTCACTAGAGTTAGTATAGTCACTAATACCTCATGTTAATCCGTAAAATATTATGCACAACGACATTCTAAAACGCCTAGACATCATCAAAAACGCGGTGGCAATGGAGGACGAAGAGCTTATCACCATGCAGGTGGTAAAATTGCAAGTCTTGCTGTTGGATGCTCAGGTAGCGCGTATTTTGGCACTCATTCAAGCCCAGCAGTTTCAAGATGTGATTCAGTTGATTGAGCA
>JAURYI010000141.1 GCA_030654015.1 Methylococcales bacterium
TTGACGCGGCCGCGTCTTCTTTCTCGCACTTTCCAATAGTTCACGAATCTGTTCAAACTGGTCTCGACTAATGTCACTGGGATAACTTTTTCTCATCCCGCTATTATCACTTAGTTAACGTAGATTTTGAACAGGTTCTAAAAGCCGCCTCTCCTAAACCTGCGGCAAGTAGGAAGCCTAGATAGTATTGAGCGTCCGCAATGAAAGACCATGCCAAGGCAACAGCGTTTTGATCCTCTGCGTTATAACTTCTTATCGCTTGTGCCGTATACGCTAATGGAAGCGTAAGCAATCCGTCTCTGCTTGGCACATATTGCTCTAGCAACACATCTCCATCAATTTCATCACTCAAAATCAGCTTAAACATATCAGAAAGCCGTTCAGGGTCGCCTATAAACAATCCGCGACGAATATACTGATTTTATCAGCTCAAATATAAAAATAGCCTCTGTAGCGGGGGTTCTAACGTGTCTGGCGCGGATGCTGTTTGTTTCTGAATCGCTCATACACACTCCATTAAAACGCGATAAGGTGGGCTAATAATAGGATGTGCTGAGGTACGAAGCGCATCGTTCGAGAAAATCCACGCGAATGATGCGCCTCCTATCGTCGGCACATCCTATTGCAGTAGGGTTTGTTGCATAAACATTTTCCCCTCAAGACCTTTCAGGTTTTAAAAACCTGAAAGGTCTCATCCTACAACCCAGTAAAGCGCAAGCTGCTGAACAACGCAATCAATTATCTGTAGCGGTTTGTTCGCCCGCTTGCTCTACCATCGGCTTATTAGTCGGCACTCGGCGTTTACCGACATTTTTCTTATCGCGCAGGCGAACTTTCACTTTAACCACTTCCGCTTTTTTCGGCTCTGGCTTGCCTTTGCTGCCGACGGCTTTACCTGAGGCTTTGAGTTTTTTCGGGCCTTGGTATTTAGCGGCTAGTTCTTTAATGGTGCGGCGGATGAAGTTCTGCTTTAAAAAGCGTTCGATGCTGGACATTAAATTCCATTCGGTGTGCTTCACTAGGGCAATGGTTGTGCCTAGTTCATCGGCACGACCTGTGCGTCCAATGCGGTGAATATAGTCAATGCCGTTGCGCGGCACGTCAAAATTAACCACCAGATTAATACCGCTGACATCCAAGCCACGCGCCGCCAAATCAGTGGCGACGATGATGTTAATCACGCCTTCACGAAATAACTGCATGGTGCGGTTACGGTCTCTTTGTTCCATTTCGCCGTGCAGCACGCCGACGCGCAGTTTTTTACCGCGTAATGGCCCTTGCAACATATCGGCTTGTAATCGGCTGTTGGTAAAAATTAATGCTTTGTCGTAATCATCATTGAGCAATAACCACGCAAGTAATTTTTGTTTGTGGTCGTTATCGTCGGCGAGAATGATTTGCTGGGTGATGTTGGAATGTCCATCCTGCAAGGTATTTAAGGCAACCACTTTGTGATTGGTTAAAATTTTATCGGCGATTCTAATGACACCAAAATGGGTCAGCGTGGCAGAAAATAACAGCGTTTGCCGTGCGGCGTTACAATGACTGACGATATTTAATACGTCTTCACTGAAACCCATGTCCAGCATACGGTCGGCTTCATCGAGAACCAATACTTCAAGATGGGTAAAATCACCGCTTTCTTGATTCATCAACTCTACCAAACGGCCGGGGGTCGCAACAATGATTTCAAAATTGCGGCGTAACAGGCTTTGGTGTTGTTTAAAATCTTCGCCACCCGTAATTAAACCCGCTTTTAATTCAGTAAATTCGATGAGTTGCAGGCATTGTTCATACGTTTGACGCGCCAGTTCGCGGGTCGGCGATAATATCAACGCGCGTGTGCCAAACAGGGTGGAACGTGAACTGAGCAGACGATTGAGCAGTGGCAACAAAAAAGCGACGGTTTTACCGCTGCCCGTTTTGGCACTGACTAATAAGTCTTTATAGGCGACTGCGAGTGGAATGGCTTGCTGTTGTACGGGAGTCGGCGTTTCAAAGCCTATTTTTTTGACGGCTTTCAGTAGTGAGTCGTCTAGGGAAAAATCGGTAAATAACAGCGGGGAGGTATTGGGAGTAGATGACATGAATCTTTATAGGGGGAAAACTAAGAATTCACGCATTATAAGCCTTTTATCGCTAGGCTTTTGATTATATGTTGAAACTGCCAGTCCTTTACAAGACTGGCAGTCACATTTAACACCAGATTAGTGGTGATGACCACCTGCACCATGCACATGACCATGATCCAGTTCTTCTTCGGTTGCCGCTCTGATTGCTACCACTTCAACAGCAAACGTTAATGGTTCGCCCGCTAACGGATGATTGCCATCAATGGTAATATTGTCAGCATCAATTTTAGTGATGGTGACGATACCAGGGCCATCACTGACATCGGCTTGAAACTGCATACCGACTTCCAGTTCATCAACGCCTTCAAACATGGCGTGTGAAATAACTTGTATGCGGTCTTCCATAAATTCGCCGTAAGCGTCTTTTGCATCCAGACGGACATTGAATTTGTCGCCAACGGCTTTGCCATTCAGTGCTTGTTCTAAGCCAGAAATGATATTGCCTTCGCCGTGTAAATACACTAACGCTTCATCGCCTATTGAGCTATCTAATACTTCACCTTTATCATTAGTTAAGGTGTAGTGAATAGATACCGCCATATTATCGGCTACTTGCATGATAAAACCCTCTCGTAATTAAAAAGCCCGTCATCATATAGATTAATTGGGCTGTTGTCTGAAAAATTGCAATGGGGTCAAAAATCATGATTTTTGACTCCATTATTTTGTTTTTACCACTAGCCGTAATTAAACTAACTCGCGTGCCTTGTCGAACGCTTGGCGAAAATCCAAATACAACGGTTTATCGGTTTCCAGCATGAGTTTTAACATTTCATGTTGTAGCTGATATTTGACATTGCCGACGGCTAATGCGCCGACACCGACCGCACCCGCCGCATTCACGGCATGAATTAACGGCACGCCCAAGTCATTGCGTTTAATGCCTTCTATGCCTAACGGCGGCACGGCATTGACATCACCCGCCACTTTTAATTGCGTGGCTTCTTTTAATACAGCGGTACTCAATACTTGAATACCTGCTTTAGCGGCGCAAAAAATAATATCGGCATTGGCGATTAATGCGGCTTTTTCCGCATCGTTGCTGGCAACAGCGGCTTTGAGTGTGCAGGAAAAACGGCGATTATAGGCATCTGCCACATCCTGCGCGGTATCGACTGATAAATGATCCACCAAACTGGTGTCCGCACCTGCCAAGGAAGCAATCACACCCGTCGCAATACCGACAGGGCCTGTACCGCCGAATACCAAGGCATTACAGTCTTTCAACTCTTTGCCGTGCTTAGTTTTCAGTTCTTTTTCCACACACGCAACTAACGCGGCGGCAGTAGTAAATGCACCGCTGGGATCAGCAAATACCGAGATTTCAAATGGCGGCACCATTGCCTGTTGGCAGGTGGTCAGCATATCCATTGCCAAGGCTAAATCACGCCCGCCGATAAAAATCCCCGTGCGCTTAACACCCGCAGGCCCGCGTGAAAAAATCGCATCCTGAGTCAAGCGATACACACTGTCCAGTTTGACGTTGCTATAGGGCATCAGCACGTCAAACCCTGCGTCCATTGCCATGTTAATGTCAAAAGGACTGTTGTTGGGCATCGGGTCAAGCATATGAAGAATACTGCGTTTTTCCATGAAAAGTCCTCGGTGTTAAGTACAGGAAAGAGTGCTTTAGCGGTGCGTAAAGTCTCAAGATTTTGCTTTAATGTATTCTCTGGCAACAGCAAATGCGTGTTCAAAATGCAGATACACAGGTTTGTCCGTGTTGAGCATTTGTTTTAATAATAGGCTTTGTGCCTGATATTTGACATTACCGATTGCCAATGCGCCGATACCGACCGCGCCGCTGTTAGAACCTGTAATCGGTGTACCGTTATGAAACGCATCCACACCAGCAATACCCGCAGGTGGCACTGCATTCACATCCGCCGCGACTTTTAATTGCGGAGCAGACGCAATCAATTCCGCGCTTAATAATTCAATGCCCGCCGCACCTGTGGCAAACACGACATCGGCAGTTTTAATGTAGTCGGCTTTATCGGCATCCGCGCCCGCAGTAATGGTAATTTTGCCGTCGCCGAATTCGTTGTTACATAAATCGGCAATGTTTTGCGCTCTATCCAATTGACGACCAATGATACGGACATTCGCGCCCGCTTGTGCCGCAATAACTGCCGCCGCTTGACCGACAGGGCCAGTACCACCTAAGGCAAGAATGTTTTTACCTTCTAAAGTAGTATTGAATTTAGTGATTAATTCATGTTCAACAGCGGCAACCATACCCGCCGCTGTGGTAAACGCGCCACTTGGATCAGCAAATACTGACACTTCAAACGGTGGCACCATTGAGCGTTTGGCAATTTTTAGCATATCCATTGCTTGTTTCGTGTCACGACCACCAATAAAAATACCTGTGCGTTTTAAGTTTTTCGCACTGCGTGAAAAAATCGCATCCTGCACCAAACTCTGCACTTCACTGGGTTCAACATTAATATAAGGTAATGCCGATACCCAACCTGCATCCAATGCCATATTGACATCAAAAGGACTTAAGTTTTTAGCGGTGGTCAGCATATGTAGAATAAATGGTTTTTCCATGTCAGTTCCTGTAAATAATAAATGTTGGCAAGTATAAAAGACCGATACCGATATGTCATCACTGCGGTAGGCACGAATTGTCGCACCCACCCAGTATCAGCCCGTTAAATTGTTATAAAGAATCACTCACCGTGGTGTGATAAAACGGCCATTTTTTAACGTGCAGGTATTTTCTAATCGGCGTTTTAATGACCGACACGCACAAGGCGATAGAAAATAAACACCAAACAGCGGCGTATTCGTTCGGATCATCGGTAGTCACGTCAGAAATCCACGGGCCGATTAAATAATGAAACGCGACAAAACGGTATGAGCCATACATCAGCGGCAAATAAAACGCCACAACAATATAACTGAAGGCGTGCAAGCCCCAATTAAAACCGAACAGCCATTCGACAGGGTTGGACATCAAACCGTTTAACGGCATTTGCCACGCAATATGCCACGCGCCAGAAGTTGAACAGACATGAGGGCCGCAGAAACCTTCTGTGCCGACAATACATTCACCCGCCCACGCAAACGGATACATTTTCACCAGCATTGCAACCGTACCAATCGCACAGATGGTATAAACATAAGTACGGATTTTTAATTTAACGCTTTCGGGGATGAAATACATCGCCACCATATTGACGAAAAACGGCTGAAACGCGACGTGCAGATAACCGAATAACGTCAGTACCTGATTACTCGGATTGTCACATAAATCAATATAAACATAAGTAAATGCCTGTAACAATTCCATTAAGGCAAAATAAGTCAACGGAATCCATAACTCCTTGGATTCTCCTTTTAACGCTACATAAGCTGCGGTACTTAAGCCGACCACCGCCAATACTCCTGACGCTTCACCACTCCAACACATGAATCTTCCTCTTTTGTAATTATTGTAAATAGTTATTTTGTTATGACACCAAACCCTACTATTGTATTACAAGTAGGGGTATTAATCGTGGCTTTTCCTGTGCGTTATCAAGCCTATACTATGTGCAGTCATTTTAATTCCCCCGTCACCGTTATGCTCTGGAGTCCCGCACATGAAAAACTACTTATTCACGCTCACCGCCCTGTCTTTATTAGGTTACAGCCTGAATACCCCTGCCGCAGGCCCCAGCGTCGTTGCCAAAGTGGACAGACACCTGTGGCAAGCCCCGATTAATACGCCCGACAGTTTTGATAAAGCCTCACGCGCCGCCATGCTGGAGTATGTCATCGCGTTGGGTAATAGGGGAAAATTATCCGATACCGACATGAAAGCCGCGTTTAACATCAAAACCGTCAATCGCGCCTCCGTCACTCAATGGCTGAATAAAGAACTCGCCTTATCGTTGCGCAATTATCAACACGCGGCAAAAAATTGTACGAATGAGGATTGGACGTGTATCAGCACACCCACCTCAACCGCCGACCTGCTCACACAAGCGGATAGCCTAGCAAGCAAAATCCCCCCTAACCTCAGCGCGTGGCACACCAATCTGGCACAATTCAGCCGCGCCTACGTTGCCGAACAACTACGCTTAGCGGCATTGTTTCCCCACATCAGCAGTGAAATCGACTTTTTTAATAGTAACGAATGGAACGGCGATAATTTTACCGACCGCCAATTTTTACTCACCTTTGATGACGGCCCAACCCAAGCCCAAGGTAATACCGACGACACCCTAGCC
Source organism: Methylococcales bacterium (assembly GCA_030654015.1). Classification (GTDB taxonomy): domain Bacteria; phylum Pseudomonadota; class Gammaproteobacteria; order Methylococcales; family Methylomonadaceae; genus UBA4132. The sequence goes on from JAURYI010000141.1 coordinate 6,356, forward strand.
ATGCTTGCCGCTCAGCAAAAAAGCGCGGTATTTTTTGTGCTGGGGGAAAATTTGCACAACCGCATCGCTAAAACAGATGCCGACACGGTGGCAGCACTGTATAAAAATCAATGCGTCGCCAACCACGGCTGGGAACATCAATCCCACGCCAAATGGGCAAACTGGCAAGACTCGATTCAACGCACCCAAGCCTTAATCACCAGCACCTTAACCACAGGCAATGCCTTACCGTTATTCCGCCCGCCCTACGGACAACGCCAAGCCGACAGCGGCGCGTTTTTTCAACAACAAGGCTTACAAGTGGCATTATGGAATTTAGATTCCCAAGACTGGAATAAACAAGTGAACAGCGATGACATACTGAATCGCATACTGACCTTAATGCTCATCAAACGGCACGGCGTACTGTTATTCCACGATGTCCACCCCAAAGCCAAAGCCGCGTTACCGCTGCTATTTAATGAAGTCGGCAATGCGGTTGCATGGCGCGATTGTCATTCGCTATGAATCACCCGACTTGTCGCCTGTTATAATGCGCTAACTTCCTGACGCGGCATCATTCCCTATGTTCATTCTGCACAGCTCCAATAAAACTGAAAATCTGGTCGCGCATTTAACCACCGTGATTAGCTCTGCGCCGTTAAGTTCGCCGTTTGAAAAAGAGGTGTTTTTAATTCAAAGTCAGGGCATGGAACGCTGGTTGTCGCAACAATTAGCCAATGAACTGAAAGTGTGGGGGAATTATGATTTTTTGTTTCCTGCCAAGTTTTTCAGTTCTCTGGCTGATAAAATTGACAGCCGCTTGAATGATGCGGCGTTTGATCGGCATTTGATGTTGTGGCGGTTGGAGGCGTTATTACGGCATTTGGACAGCGAAGCATTATTGCCGTTACAACAGTATTTAGCAGGTGATTCGATTGCCTTAAAACGTTATCAACTGGCACTCGAATTGGCGAAAATTTTTGACCAATATCAAATCATGCGCCCCGATATGCTCGCACTGTGGCAAGCGAATAAATTGCTGTACGACACGGCGACGGAACGCTGGCAACAGGCGTTATGGCGGCAGGTAACGCAACAAATCGGCACCAAGCATCGTGGTTCGTTATGGTTGCAGGTGATAGATAAACTCAATTCGGCCGACGAAGGCGCGTTCAGTGCGCAACTGCCTGAACGGGTGTGTATTTTCGGTGTTAATACCATGCCGCCGCTGTTTTTAAAGTATCTGGAAGGGCTGTCGAAACACTGCCAAGTGCATTTATTTTTGCTAAATCCGTCCAGTGATTTTTGGGCAGACATAGACACCAAACGCCAGCGCATTATTAATGAGGAAGCCTTTGTCGGGCATCCGTTGTTATCGACTTTAGGGCAACAAGGGCGCGAGTTTCAGGCGATTTTGCTGGAAGAAGCGATTGCCTTTACTGTGGAGCTGGAAAGTTTTGAAGAATCTCCATCTATGACTGCCAGTCCTTTAGAGGACTGGCAGTCATCAACTACACCAAATAATCTGCAACGCCTGCAAAACGATATTTTAAATAACGCGGTCGCATCACGCACACCGTGTACGCCCGATAATTCCATCAGCATTCATTCCTGCCATTCCAGAATGCGCGAAGTGGAAGTGTTAAAAAATCAGCTCTTACACGCGCTGGAGCAAGACCCGAGCTTGCAACTGCGCGATATAGTCGTTATCGCGCCCGATATTCAGGATTATGAATCATTTATTGCTGCGGTATTCAACGATATTCAACACGCGATTGCCGACCGCAGTGTACGGCTGAGCAATCACGCGCTGGATGCGTTTATTCGCTTTTTAAGCGTCAGTCAAAGCCGTTTCGGCTGGCAGACAGTGCTGGATTTATTGGAGCAATCGGTGGTTTATCCCAGCTTCGGTTTATCGGATGCGGATTTGGAACTTATCCGCTACTGGATAAAATCCACTCATGTGCGCTGGGGCAAATCGGCAGAACATAAAAAAAGTCTGGGCTTGCCCGAACTGAATGAAAACACTTGGCAGGCGATGCTGGACAGGCTGTTAATGGGTTACGCAGTGGGCAGTGATGAAGATTTTGTCGATGACATTCTGCCTTACAAAGCGATTGAAGGCGCGTCGGCAGCGGCGTTGGGCGGGTTATGTGAATTTATGGCGTTGTTATTTCGCGCCAGTCGTGATTTGAAGCAGGCGAAATCGCTGAAAAACTGGCATAGCCAATTGAATTATTACGCGGATCAGTTGTTGATAGAGGTTGACCCGATTGAAATGCAGCAGCTGAAAGAATTACTCGGTGAATTATCTGCCGAGGTCATCGACGTGCATCATGACCCCGTGGAATTGCAGGTAATTGTCAGATGGATGGAAGGCGCGGTGTCTGAGCGTAAATCCTCGAACGGTTTTTTGCGCGGGCAATTGACGTTCTGTTCGATGCTGCCAATGCGCTCGATTCCGTTTAAAGTCATCGGCTTGCTGGGCATTAATGACGGCGAATTTCCTAAAATCGACCGCAATCCTACTTTTGATTTACTCAGCCAGCATTATCAAAAAGGCGACCGTTCGCGCCGTGCCGATGACCGTTATCAGTTTTTAGAGATTTTATTATCCGCACGGCAACGCCTGATTATGACTTATATCGGGCAGTCGATAAGCCAGAATACCCGCATTCCGCCCTCGGTGATTATCAGTGAATTGCTGGATGTATTAAAAGACAGTTATGGGCTGAAAAATCCGACCATTCAAGAACCGTTACAGGCGTTTAGTAGCCGTTATTTTGACGGCAGTTCGGCAGAGCTTATTAATTATTCCACCAGTGATTTAGAAACGGCGGCAGCGATTGCCGATGTTAAAGCGTCATTTGATGTCTGGTGGACAGGCACACTGGAAACCGACGTTGAGCAGGTGATTGATATTAATGATTTGTTTCGGTTTTTCCGTCATCCGCAACGCTATTTTATCAATCGGCAATTGGATGTTTATTTTAATAAGCAGGGCGCAAAAGCCGAAGAACGTGAACCATTTGCTATCGGTAAATTGGACGGTTACAGCATTTATAATGACTGGATACACACCGAGTTGAGCGGCAGTAAAGTCTCCGTGCAAAAAATGCAGGCGCAAGGCGTGTGGTTGTCAGGCGTGGTCGGAGAACTGGCGTTTAATCGCCAACAGCAAGTGATTAATGCCTTTGTCGAACAAATTAAGGACAAACAATTGGGCGCACGACTGGATGATGTGCCGATTGATTTAAAAATCGAATCCTTTCGGCTGGTCGGTAAACTCAGCAATCGTTATGAAAACGGCAGTTTGTTGTATCGTTATGCCGATTTAAAAGGTAAGGATTTGGTGGCGGCGTTGTTGCATAATTTAATCAGTCATCATGTTGAGCCGCACGACACGCATTTACTAAGCAAAGATAAAAACTTGGTGTTATCGCCCAATGTCACCGACAGCAAACAGTTGTTGGCATGGTTGGCGATTTATCAACAAGGCTTGCAACAACCGAATGCGTTTTTTGTTGAAGCGGCGTTTGCCTATATTCAACAAGCGCGCAGTAAAAGAGCCACAGTATCGCCACTTGATAAAGCAAAAGAACGGTTATTGTATGCGATTGGGCAGGATTTTGAGCCTGAACTCAAGCGATTGTTCGGCAATGTTGCGGATCTGGATTTGATATTGAATGCGGATTTTGAACAACAATGTCAGGCATTATTACAACCTGTGTGGAATGCGCTGCACGATTAACGCGGTTTATCTGTGCCATATTGCGATTAACTTGCGGCATTTGCTTTTCCATTGACAGCCATGTTCTTGACAGGATGGTGATTTGGCTGAACGAAAACACGGTCGGTGATGACTGGCATCTTGAATAGCGCGGATGAGTTCACGTTCTGAATACAGGTGTTCTGGATGTAATATACCCAATGATTGAGCAATCTGCCGCAAACCCAGCGTGGACACTGTGCCATCTTCTTCCAGCACATGAAGCTGTAACGCTATCAGCATGGTGACATAATCCTCCTCTGCTTCCAGCCAGTCATCCAATTCTTTATGCGGATTAAAACCTCTCGCCAAGGCTTTAAAATAGGCGGCTTCGGCGATCCATTGTTCCCGATTCAGATTTTTTATAAACGCACTTAACATAACACTTCCGTCAAACCAAAAGTTAATACACGCGCGAATTCAATGTATGATTAGTGTATGTCTAACGTAATTTTTTAGCAATTGCAATGCTTATTTTCAATACGCTGTCTATTTTATAAGCAAGGTGTTAGAAGATGCTGAATAGCAAAAAACACTGAGTTAAGGCAACGTGTGTTACCTCAACTCAGTAAAGGAAGGGTTTGGTAGGAGAGTGTGCGGGTATTATTTCTGAGCAACACCAAAACTGATTTCTAGCGCGTGACGGGCATTTGCGCATTCTGGAGAGGCTTGTAAACTTGAATTATCATGGCATTCTTGCACTTTGGTTTTCGCTTCTTTGATGTTAGCGGTGTACCACGCAACCGTTTTGCTGTCTTCAGCGTTACTCGCTCTGAATGCGGTGATAGTCAATACAGAAACCGCTGCAATTATCATGATTAAGTTAGTTTTTTTCATTTTCATCTCCAGATATTCAGTGAAAGGGACGCTCATAAAGGGGGGCATTTACGAGTTGCCGATAGTCTATCGAACAACGTGAGCAATGAAAATGTGACAAATTACCGCGTGACAACGTGTCACAATGAGGGAAATTCTGAGTTAATCGACGCACAGAAAACACCCCCTAAAACGCAGAGAATGAGATAATATCCGTTTATTATTTTTCACAACTTTATAACTCCCCGCCGAGTCATAAATTTTAACCTTTTCACTTTTTACATTGACATAACTATGGCACAAAACAACCTTACTCTTGGCATAGCTGACTTCACTTACGCTGATTTATACGATGCCGCCCGCCTCAACGATTTATCCACCGTGTTTGATGAATCCGTGCGTTATCACGATGCCGACTTATACGCCCAATTTAATGCGTATCGACAAACCCAAGGCGCAGACTTAACACCTGAAGCAACCTCGGCATTATTAGTGAATGTCGCGCCTTACGTCGGCAAATTTGTCGCCAAGTTGTTTAATGTCACCGAACAACACGAAGCGCAACGCAGCTACATTACCGATGAAATTGAAACCATTTTCACCTATAAAAATGAAGTGGTAGAAAAATTGGGCGTAGTGTTCAAAGGCGTTGATACCAGCGAATGGAAAATCCCTGAGATACTCAACCGTTTTGATTTACTGATTGCCGCAGGTTTCCCAGAAGCCAATGAAGATGACGATGCGGAACACCGCGTAGCGCGGGTCGGTGCAGTGATTGGCTCATTATCCAGCCATTACAAATTACTCGCCAAAAGCAAACCCAGCGATTACCAAAACGCCGATGAGCAAGTTGCCGCATTACGCGCCAAATTGACTGGCTATGAACTAACTGCGGAAGACGATGACCAAGCAAGCCTCGCGCTGTTAAAAGAACTGCAAGCCAGTGTTGAACTCGACGATGCTGAATTTGTTGCTTATCTGATGGACATCGTGCAACGCTGGAGTCTGGTTGCGCAACAAGACAACACCGTTGTCGCCGATTGGCTGAGTTTTAAATTCCCAGAAAAACGCGATTTCGATGCGTTAGTTGCACATGACACCATCGACAAAGGTGAATTCAGCGCGTGGATGGGTAGCCTAGAACACCGCCGCCGCCGTGATGGTTTTAAATTGACTGACCCGCGTTACAACCAGCGTCAAGTGTTGTCCGAAGTCAATCACTGCATCTACTGCCACGAGCGCGATACCGATTCCTGCTCTAAAGGCATGATAAACAAGAAAACCAAACTGTTTAAAACTGACCCGTTAGGTGTAACCACCATCGGCTGTCCGTTGGATGAAAAAATTTCGGAAATGCACTTAGTCAAACGCGGCGGCGACAACATCGGCGCGTTGGCTATCATCATCGTCGATAACCCCATGTGTCCGGGTACTGGGCATCGGATTTGTAACGAATGTATGAAAGGTTGTATTTACCAAAAAACCGACCCTGTCAACATTCCAGAAATCGAAACCAACGTATTGACCGACGTGCTGTTCATGCCTTACGGCTTTGAAATTTACAGCTTATTAACCCGTTGGAATCCGCTCAATGTGAAGCGTCCTGTGATGTTGCCTTACAACGGCAAAAACGCGCTGGTCGTCGGTTTAGGGCCTGCGGGTTACACCATGAGTCATTACCTGCTCAACGAAGGTTTTGCCGTTGCAGGCATTGATGGTTTAAAACTGGAACCGTTACCCGTGGAACTCACAGGTGATGCCAATACCTTACCTGAGCCTATCGCTGATTTCACTGAACTCTACGAAGAACTGGACAAACGTATCTTGGCAGGTTTCGGCGGCGTGGCAGAGTACGGTATCACGGTGCGTTGGGATAAAAACTTCCTGAAAGTTATTTACCTGACCTTACAACGCCGTGCTGCATTCCGTTCTTACGGCGGTGTACGTTTCGGCGGCACACTGACTATTGATGATGCGTGGGCGATGGGCTTTGACCATATCTGTATCGCCTCAGGTGCAGGTCAACCGACTGTTATCGACCTGAAAAACAACCTAATGCGCGGTATCCGTAAAGCCTCTGATTTCCTGATGGCGTTGCAATTAACAGGCGCGGCAAAAGCCTCATCACTGGCGAATCTGCAAGTACGTTTACCCGCAGGTGTCATCGGTGGCGGCTTAACCGCTATGGATACCGCCACAGAATTGATGGCGTATTACCCTGTGCAAGTGGAAAAAATCAAACACCGTTATGATATTCTGGTAGAAACTTACGGCGAAGCCACGGTACGCGCCCGCTACGATGCCGAAGAAACCATCATCCTTGATGAATTCTTAGCCCACGGTAACGCTATCGCCGCCGAACGCGCCAGAGCCGCAGCCGAAGGCGAAGCACCCGACTTTCAACCACTGGTTGAAGCATGGGGTGGCGTGACGCTGTTCTACCGCAAAGGCATCGTAGACGCGCCCGCTTATCGTCAAAACCACGAAGAAATCGCCAAAGCCTTGGAAGAAGGTATTGCGTTAGCCGAAGGCATGAGTCCGTTAGGTGCAAATGCCGATGAATACGGGCATTTAGCCAGTGTCGATTTTGAAAAATTAGTGCTGGAAGATGGTCGCTGGAAAAGTTCAGGCGCACCGATTAACGTGCCATTGCGCAGTTTATACGTTGCCGCTGGTACATCGCCCAATACGATTTATCAAAGTGAATACCCAGATACTTTCGTGATGGATAAATGGTTCTTCCAACGTTATGAACCCGAATTCGACAACGGCACTATTAATCTTGTCGCTATGAACGATGAAAAATTGCCCAAACTCGGCAAACCCGCGCCGCTCACCTCCTACCAAAAAGACGGTAAATTTATCAGCTTCTACGGCGATAACCACCCTGTCTATGCGGGTAACGTAGTAAAAGCAATGGCAAGCGCGAAAAATGGCTATCCTTATGTGGTGAAATTGTTTGAACAAGAGTTGGCTACGTTAAATCCAGCCACGCAAAACGAACGTAATGCTGCAATGCAAGCTCTATTCGCCCATTTGGATGACTCATTCAAAGCCACCATCGTAGAGATTAACCGCTTAACACCGACCATTATTGAAATCGTCGTTAAAGCCCCGTTAGCCGCTGAAAAATTCCAAGCAGGTCAATTTTACCGTGTGCAGAACTATGAAGCGTTTGCGCCCACCATAGAAGGCACGGTGTTAGCCGCCGAAGGCTTAGCATTGACTGGCGCGGAAGTGGACAAAGAAAACGGCACGGTCTCCATGATTGCCTTAGAAATGGGCTCATCATCACGCCTGTGCGCGACTTGGAAAGTCGGCGACCCTGTGGTACTCATGGGCGTAACAGGCACACCGACCGAAATCACCACCAACCAAACCGTCTTGTTATTAGGCGGTGGTTTAGGCAACGCGGTACTGTTCTCCATCGGCAAAGCTCTACGCGCCGCTGGCAATCGCGTGATTTATTTTGCAGGCTATAAATTCGCCCAAGACCGTTTCAAAGTTGAAGACGTAGAAGCCGCCGCTGATGTCGTGGTTTGGGCGGTTGATAAAGCCGACGGCGTTGAGCCATTCAGCACAAACCGCCCACAAGATAAATCGTTCGTCGGCAACATTTTGGAATGTATGATCGCCTACGCCAAAGGCGAATTAGGCGACCAACCCATCTCATTAGCTGACGTAGATCACCTGATTGTTATCGGTTCAGACCGCATGATGGCAGCAGTAAAATCGGCGCGTTTTGATGTGCTTAAACCGTATCTTAAAAAAGCCCATCATGCAGTCGGTTCAATCAACTCGCCCATGCAGTGCATGATGAAAGGCATCTGCGCCCAATGTATGTGCAAACACGTTGACAAAGAAACAGGCAAAGAAACCTTCGTCTATTCCTGCTACAACCAAGACCAAGACCTCGATAAAGTGGACTTCCCGCATTTGAACGCACGGTTAAGACAAAACACCGTGCAGGAAAAATTATCGAACCTATGGCTGGATTATTTGCTGATGCAGCAAAATATGGCTGAATAAGTCAGTTATGTAGGGTGGGCATTGCCCCACTGCCCACCCTGCTTGGCTGTGGCATTCCAACGTTGGAACGATGACATAGGTAAATATTTATGAATCAAGCATTATTTATAAATGGTGTTTTTGAAAGTGTGCTAGAAGAAATATTAAAAGCTCAAAGCAAAAATAAGGATTTAATATGCTATCTACAGCCATACAGTACTGGAAATATTAAATATTTAAAAGAAAATGATTTTAACAAAAATCCTTCAATAACTTTTTACCTATCAATAACTACAAGCTTAAACCAAGTTTGTTACATAGCTGAAATTGTAGGTTGGTACAATAAAAAAGCTCTTTTAAATGACAAGGAAAAACTGGCAGAAATTAATAATCAAATTAGTGGTAATCAGCCTATTCAAAGGGAAGTGTACTTTTATGCTGATAATGAAAAAACTAAAGAATGCGCTAATTTAATTTTAGTAAAGAGTCTCAAGAAATTAATAGTTCCATTCCCGACGGGAAGTCTCATAAAAATAAGTGACAATATACCTCTAAAACCTCGAACACAAGCTGGTGGATGCTCAGTAGTACAAGAAATTCCTTTTGATTTAATTGAAGCAACTCATTTTGCTATTAAAGAGAATGAAGACAAAGAGCTTTTGAATAACGTTGAAAAATCTTTAAAAGATAGTTCCGAATCAAGAAGAGAAAGATTAGCTACCGCAAATAAAAAACCAGAGGTCGTTCAAATCATATCAAGAGGCTATAAACGAAATTCTGATGTGATTGCAGAAGTTTTGGTTCGAGCAATTGGTATTTGTGAAAAATGTAAATCCAATGCGCCATTTATAAGAAAAAAAAACAATACGCCTTATTTAGAGGTACATCACAAGATTCAGTTAGCAGAAGGTGGAGAAGATACGGTAGATAATTCAGAAGCTTTATGCCCAAACTGTCATAGAGAAAAACATTTTGGAATATGAGCCGTATACCGCGTCCGTTCAGAAGTCCATATATGGGGTGATACCCCAGCATTCTTACTAACTCATCAGCGATTTTATAACTCGAAACTCTATATTCATGTTATCTACAAAACGAGACATTACTTAATCCTAATGGTCTTCTAAAGAATTAAAACAAATCATGGGGCATATTACCAAATGATGATGCAATAATCGAAAAATATACAATTGGAGAGTTAAAAATTGCGTAATTGCACCAACTTGCACATCCAAGTGCATAGTAACTGAACGCCTAGGTGCATCACTTGCACACCCTCGACCTGACGGGTGTGCAAGTGGACACTTTTAGGCCGTGGTTTTGGATTTCAGCTTCCGCATTGATTCCCCTTTAAGGTCTATGGGGTGAGCCCTGTGGATAATCCGATCCAAAATTGCATCGGCCACTGTGGGATCGCCAAACAGGTCATACCATTTATTTATTGGATATTGGCTGGTCAGTATTAAGGAGCCAATCATGGACTGATTATCCAAAATATCCAACAGCACTGGTCCCAGTTGTCCTTGAATACCGCCAATACCCAGATCATCAATAATCAGCAGCTGCGTATTAATTAGCTGACGGCGTATTTTTGGCAGACTGCCATCGGCAAGACTACTTGTTAAACTCTCAAACAATCGGGTTGCGGTCATATAAAGAACACCAATTCCTTGACGACATGCCTGTTGACCAAAGGCACAGGCAATCCAACTTTTACCAGTCCCAGTAGCACCAGTCAGAATCAGGTTCTGTTTTTGTCGCATCCATTCCCCAGATGCAAGCGTCTGGATTTGAAACGAATTCAATCCTCGCTGGTTTCGGTAGTCTATATCTTCCAATGCAGCCTGGCCGAAACGAAGCTTTGCTTTCTTCAGCAGTCTGTCGATTTTGCGAGCGTCTTTACTGAATAACTCCTGCTCAACCAACAAAGCCAAACGTTGTTCAAAGGGCATGTCCGTATATTTTGGATCAGCCTGTTGTTTTTCCAATGCAGCCACCATCCCATGTAATCCCAGCTTAGCAAGTTTTTGTGGTGTCGTAACAGCTGTTATCATGAGATAACCTCTTTACCTGTTACATAATAATCAGCACCTCGCAAGTTGGCATGTGTCGAGACAGTCACTGTAGTTACTGGAGACACACGCATATCTGCATTCGTTCTAAGGATAGTCCGTAAGCGGTCAAAACTTAGGCAATTCAATGTCAGTGCATAGGTACATGCAGATTCAAGTCTATCTTGCAAATTGTCTTTTCGCACATCTCGCCGTAATGACTGTGCAGCTTTGAGGCGGCTGGCAAAGTAGCGTTTTTCTTCTAAACAACGTTGCATAAATGTACCCGTTTCTGGTCCGATCGATTGCGCCCATTCCATTAATGCTTCGGGCGAACCTTGTTGATGCAAGCGATGGTGAACAGATAAATGCTCATCCAGTGTAGTTCGCCCTGGTAGTATTTTTCGACTATGTAGTGCAATTAATTGGCGTTGATAATAAATATGAACGATGTCATCATTTGCCCGTATGTCTACCCGCTGATATGCGTATGTGTACGGCACGGAATACATATGTTTCTCATATTCAATATGATAGCTTTCATCCACCCTGATTTGATAACGCCATTGGCTATAAGGATAAGGATCATCCCGCAATGCCTGCAATGTAGGTACATCTAAATAAAGGAATCGTTGTATCCGGCTAGTGGGATAAGTTCGTGTGGTTCTATCATTTAGTTTTTCCATCCAAAAACTGATGGCGGCATTGATCTCATCGAGACTGAAAAATACCTGGTGGCGCAGGCGGGCAAGCACCCAACGCTGCACGATTTGCACACCGATCTCAGCTAATGATTTATCCTTAGGTTTACGCGGGCGTGCTGGTAGGACTATAAAATTGTAATGTTCGGCGAATTCTTGATATGCCGAATTCAGAACCAAGCCTTGTTTATTATTTTGCAGTACGCCAGCTTTAAGATTGTCCGGCACAATGTAACGAGGAACGCCACCGAGATGCGTCAGCATTTGAGCATGTGCTTTCAACCAGTCTTCAGTTTTTTGTGTTTCAACCGCTATGGCAAACAGGTAGCCCGATGCTCCCATCGTTCCAACAAATATTTGTACAAAGTTGATTGTGCCGGTTTCTGCATCCTGAATAGGCATGGTTCGTCCGCAAAAGTCAACGAACAACTTTTCACCTGGCTGATGATTTTGTCGTAAGCTCAGTTTACAAGTGCGTTTCCATGCACGGTAATAACGGGTGAACTGAGTGTAAGACAAACCATCCGTATTGCGTTGGCGATATTCCTCCCAGAGCAATTGCAAAGTCATATCGCGGTGTTGCAGCTCCGAATGTACCTGAATCCAGTCTGGTATAGGTTTGCGCATACTGTTTGGCTTTTCGTCGCCAAACAGCATTTGCCGAAGCTTCTCATCGTCTAATGCCTGGAGTAATGTCCAGTTCTGTTGTTTGCATGTTAATACTTCACGAACAGCCTTGACCGTATTGGGTGAAATCTTACAAGTACGACCAATCTCTCGTAGAGAAAGACCTTGATCGTCCAAAAGCCGAATTACTTGGCGTAAAATAGTTGTAGTTATTTTCATCGTTATTCCTAACGCAAGGCGCACTAAACCCTCACCCAGCGTGATGTACTTAAAAATGGGTGGAACAGACTACCGGCAACTTGACGTTAGTCTGGATTAGAACGACAATGAAATTGTCTTGAGTTGGTAATTTCTTGACGCTTTCTTAAAAAGCCTAGGGCGGCAACTCTGGGCTTTTGTCGTTCTGAGCCTGCATATTCATTTGGGTTATAATTCCAACATATTATTTCTCCTAGTCTTTTATGATTTGAGGTATGGATAAGCGTTGTTCAGCCAACCAACGAGCAACATCTTGGGTCAATGCAAAGCGGCCACGCCGCCCTTCTATTTCAAATTCCGCCACGGGTATACGTTGCCGTAAGCGTGCTTGGCGGTAAGCAGCTGGACTGGCATACCCCAGCAACTTCCAAAGATCTTTGCTGGCTAATATAGGTCCATACAGTCGAGTCAAAGTTTCCTGTAGTTGCTGAACTAATTGTTCTGTGGGATTGAGTGATGTCATGTCACGCTCAGTGGTGTTTGGATGCACATAGCCTAACGGAATCCATCAGTTTGTGCAGCTGGATAGATTGAAGTGATTTTTACTATAAAATGAGCCTAATACTTATGATAAATCAACAATTTATTGATTTTCTCGTTGAGGACGAGAAAATACAACCGCAACAATTTTTAAACACTCTTGATAATCGAAAACTCGTGAATAGCTTGCGTACTCGTTACTGGTATGCGGGTGTCAAACAAAAAACTGGTCTGCCTACGTCATACCAACTGGAACAACACTTCGAGCCACTGGACAAAACTAAGTTTGATGAAAGAACGCAACCCCGGAACAAGTGGAGAAATTATGAAGCAGGTAAAAACAAGCCTAATTCCAGCTTGGCCAGTAAAGTCAATATCAAAGTTCCCGGTTCGTTCAGAGAGCTAAACCATCCTGTATGGGAAGTAATTCAATTAGATGAAAGGGTTTTGCCCGATATTGATACCTGGATGGAAAAACTGGAGCCCCGCGTTCAAGCAGTTGTTTATAAACAATCACATGACGGAATTAATCCCCTTAAACTAAGACTAAGCTACACATCAGTTATTAGTCGCAGTTTGGTCAAGTTAGGCAACATGGATGCCTTAACTGCATTGCTATTGTACTGGCTGGAGTCTAAGCATTTTAATCAGATTGACCAAACGTGCTTTCAGGCACGTTGTATCTATAAACTATTGCTAATGATGGGCATGGATTTTATCGAACGAAAGATTGCGGAAGAATTTTTTATGTTATTTATGGTAAGAGTTTTTAATCGTACTGATTGGGGCGATAGATTATTTGCTATCTCGCCAGCCCATTATATACATGGGACAAAATTACTGTATTGCTTGCTATATGAAGTCGAAGATTTAAAACCTTCCTCCTCGTGGACTTCCCGTTGCAAAGCGATGTATCTGCTGCTGGAAGGACGGAAAGGATATGATGTTAAGTTTGGACTTGGTGTTGTACTGGAGGTTAACTGGTGGTTCGGACCTCCCACCAAACAGCAATGGATAGCCTGGGATTATGAATATAAAAAGTGGTTGTGGGGATGGACGCATTTGCATCAAGGCTCAGTGGGATACGTTCATGATGATAAACTATGGGAATCACTGAATAATTCGGCAGACTCGCACTGAGGTAATTCGCATTTATCGAATGTTAACGTAGTATATGAAAACTTTGAGCACAAGCTTATTTATGTAAAATCAATATGACTATTCGCCTTGAAACTTAAGCAACTCATCTGGAGAAACTGATAACGCCTCAGCCAAACGACAAATGTTCAGCAATGCAATATTTCGTTGTCCTCTTTCTACACCTCCCAAATAACTGCGTGCTACACCGCTTTCGAGAGACAAGCGTTCCTGTGACCAACCGAGCCGTTTACGGAGTTGGATAAGGCGTTCCCCAAATAGTATTCTGGGATCAGTTTTAGATGAAATATGATCAGGCATATTTTCATACTACTGCCCTGACTTTTATGAGGCCACGCTCTATGAGTGACAATTGCGAATTTTCGGCTTATATTGACTGTTTTTTTTACCGCACTTTCTATGCAAAATACATCGATTCATCCAAAACTTGCTCATTTATCTAGCGAACAAGTCAACACCTTGATTAAGGATTACTATGCGAAGAAAAAAGTCACAGATTTGATTCAGCGTTTTAATATCGACTGTTTACCCTTTCAACTTTATAAATTATTACCCCCTGAAGTCAGTTCAGAATTCTGCCCTAATTGTGACGCTGTAATGGTATTGCCGAGGATTCCTCAAAGTGCACATCAGAACAAATACAAACAAGGCCTATACTGCCTGCAATGTAAACATCAAGAATACGGAATATGTACTTGCGCCTATTGTCGTGAGGCTAATAAAAAACAGCAGAAATCCATAAAAATCGCTTATCACAGTCATTGCCAGATAACACATAATCACATCAAAGCCACCGATTTAACACTGGAACAAGCGGTATCTCTATTATCTCTGGTACGGTGTTACGGCACGGCAAAAATCAAAAAGGACATGATAATTCAGCCATCAAAAATTTCGACTATACCGTTTGCGCCCAAAAGCAGTTATACCGATGATCTCTTATCGCGCTTAAGCGAAGCTCGATTACTTAAAATTACCGATCAATCGAATCCCAAAGCGATTTCCCTATTGAATAATAAAGTGGCAGTCAGTTTTAGCGCGCAGTTAAGTCTGTCTGACACCGTTTTATCAGAATTGATTAGGAATATTGAAACCAGTATTACTGAGACTAACTGGCCAACGCCATGGTATGAACAAGTTTCTGAACTGGCATTTGCAGAATGCAGAGAGTTCTATGATTTTTGTGCAGGTGAACGAATGTTTCCAAGTGTGGACGAAAAAATCGTAACAGCCATGCTCAGAAATTTACTGGAAGATTTTTCGACGGGGCAATGTTTGCGCATTATTTATTCAGGGGCTCAATATGCAGCAGATTTTATGGTTAAAAAGACGGCTACACCCAGCCAAGCCGCCAGTTATATGGTTGGCGTATGTCAACGTTGGGCTGACAAGGCACGAGCAGAAAATTGGGTCGTCACTGCCTTCCGAAGAAACTTCAATTGTCCTCGTAGTATGCTGAGCTATGTGCTTTACGATTTTGTGTTAAAAACTGATGAGGAAGGTCTTCAAATACCGATAGCAATTGTTCAGTTACCAATATAAAGAATTGTAAGCTGGAATCCTCGGAATTTTTGATTTCTATTTCTGAGTGAGTTATCCCCACGTTACATTAACTCTCGTTGTTTCAAAATCAATCATATATAAATTATGAGCCAATGCACCATAAGCTATGAACTTCATGATTACCTTGAAATAACCTGTCTATATGGCTATCGAGTAAAGATACACTAAAAATTCCTGAATCATTCTTCTGCGTTTATCTTCATTTTTGACTTCAAAACCTTGTGCCAAGGTAATCTAATTAAAAATAAAATTTGTCATATAATTACAAAAAAAATAAAAAAGACAAAAAATTGTAATTTTCTTTGTAAGGAACAAGTAGTTAGGCAATAAATAATTGGCACACAATGTGCTTCATGTCGTTTTTAGTTTCGTCCCATAATCCACCTTTGGGTAGATGACATCACTGATTAACCATACATTATTCAGCTGAAAACACGGTAATAAGAAGCAGGTCACGAAGTTGTTGCTCAATCATCGAGGTCGCTTGTATTTCTACCGTGAATTTATGCGAAGTAGTAGGGCAATTGATCCGTGATGACATTGATCTGTTACAACAGCTGGAACGAACCGCTATTAAAGTGATTCCCTTTACCCACACACTGTATGCGGCTAATTTTATTCCGCAAACGCAACGCTACGGTTTATCGCTGGGTAAAAGTAATAGTTTTTATGACATTCATTCAGAAGGAAATTATGAGCAAAAACAGCAAGAGTACGAATTTGCATCATCAAGATGATACGCGCTATATCGCCCACGTCCGAAAAACAGACAAAGCGCATCAATCCGTAGCAACTCATTTACATGAGGTCGCAAACATCAGTAAAACATTAGCAATCAAAATTAACGTACCTGAAGCAGGTGAATTAATTGGCTTGCTGCATGATTTTGGTAAATACAGTACGGCTTTTCAAAACTATATTCAATCCGCGACAGGCTTACTTGACCCCGATTGTGATGATGAATATGTCGATTCCAAAGGCTTAAAAGGCAAAATAGACCACTCCACCGCAGGCGCACAGTGGTTGTGGCAAGCGATGAGTAACATTGGCAAAAATGACGAAGGGAAACTTTGTGGGCAAATACTCGCGTTGTGTATTGCGTCACATCATTCAGGATTAATAGATTGCGTGAAACCTGATGGTACGAATGAATTTCAGCGGCGCATCGACAAAGACGATGAAAAAACGCATTTGAATGAATGTGAGCAAAATGCAGATACTGACATTTTAGAAAAGGCGCAACAATTGGTTAAACCCGTTATTTCCGCCTTGTGGAAACAACGCAATGCCATAATGAAAGCCACTCAGCAAAGTGAAATCATCAGACAATTTTATTTTGGTTTTTTAACTCGTTTTTTATTCAGTTGCTTAATTGATGCCGACCGTATTGACAGTGCTGATTTTGAAAATCCAGAGCAAAAAGCGCATCGCAATCAACCTGTCGCTTGGGATATTGCGATAAATCGCTTGGAACTTTTCTTAGTTGAACAACAAAATGAGATTGAACGTAAGCGCGAACAGTTACCCGAAAAAACACTTCGATTAAATCAAATACGCCGCGACATTTCCGACACTTGCAAAAACCGATCTGAACAGCCGCAAGGCATTTACAGCTTAACTGTTCCAACAGGCGGCGGTAAAACGTACGCTAGCTTACGTTTTGCGCTGCATCATGCCAAAGCGCATAAGTTAGAACATATTTTCTATATTATTCCTTACACCTCCATTATTGAACAAAATGCAGACGCAATTCGCAAAGCGGTTGAACATAAAGATGATGAAAAACCTTGGGTGTTAGAGCATCATTCCAATTTAGAACCCGAACAGCAAACGTGGCACAGTAAATTAGTCGCTGAAAATTGGGATGCGCCTATTGTCATGACAACGATGGTGCAGTTTTTAGAAACCTTATTTGACGGAGGCACACGCGGGGTGCGGCGATTGCATCAATTGGCAAACAGCGTGATTATTTTTGATGAAATTCAAACTTTACCGATTAACTGCACGCATTTATTTTGTAACGCACTCAATTTTTTAACGACTTATACCCATACAACCGCTGTGTTATGCACGGCAACGCAACCGTTATTAGACAAACTCAAAACGCCTGAAAAAGGTCAGCTCATCATTCCCGAAGGAAATGAATTAATAGGCAACGTGAAAAACGTTAAAGACCTTTTTGAACAGCTCAAACGGGTCGATATTATTAATAAAACTGAACCAGAAGGTTGGTCAAAAGAAAGGATTGCCGAATTAGCCCTATCAGAATTCGCAAAAAAAGGCAGTTGTTTAGTCATCGTCAATACCAAAGCATGGGCAGAAGCTCTTTACCGTGAATGCGTTTTGGATGAAAAAAACGAAAAAGAGGAGGTAAAAAAGCAAAAAGTAGATAAAGACAGCGTATTTCACCTCAGCACCCATCAATGTTCCGCCCACCGCACCGCCATTTTTAACACCATCAAAGAGCGGTTAAAAAACAAACAACCCGTGTTGTGTTTCAGCACACAACTCATTGAAGCGGGCGTGGATATTTCGTTTGCCAGCGTAATTCGCTTTTTAGCAGGATTAGATTCGATTGCGCAAGCCGCAGGGCGTTGTAATCGAAACGCAGAATTAGAAAAAGCCGAAGTTCACGTTATCAACCCCACAAAAGAAACGATTGACCAATTAATCGACATCAACGAAGGGAAAAAACAAACTTCGCGGGTTTTTAGAGAAACGGTCGGGCAAGAATTATTAGCCCCTGAAGTCATGCAACGCTATTTTGATTATTATTTTTATGAACGTGCTGATGTGATGGATTATCCCGTTTCAGAAAAACAAGCCGAACGAAAAGATAGCTTGCTCAATTTACTCAGTGAAAACGCTAAAAACATCGGTGAAAATACACTGTATTTAAAACAATCCTTTATGACGGCAGGCAGAGCTTTTAAAGCGATTGATGCCCCTATTCACTCCGTCATCGTGCCTTATGAGGAAGGCAAAGAACTGATAACACAATTGTGTGACATTTCAAAAAAGTTCGAGGCGAAGGCTTTTTATGCGTGTTTGAAAAAAGCGCAAAAGTACAGCGTCAACGTATTTCCTAATGTTTGGCAGAAATTAGTGAAACAAGATGCGATTGCTGAAATTCAAGGGGAAGGCGTGTTTTATTTAAAAAAATCTTTTTACAGTGATGAGTTTGGTCTGGCAATCGAAGTTGTTGCTAAAGAAGAGCTAGTGTTTTTTGGTTAAGATTTAAAGTATAGGAGTAGTAGGGCAATTATTGTCTTCATTGTTATTCCCCGATTGCGCTATCGTTCCATCGGCGATATGGATTAACGTTTTAAATACTTTCTATAGTGAAGAAAATATTTGACCTGAATCGTTTTGCAAAGTATTATTCTTCCGTATGCCACATACATGGCATACAGATTAAATATTCGCGCCTTATACAGGCGCGTGGATTGAAGCACTATTGATAGTATTTACAAGTGCAAAAAATGTATTGGTTTATATTGCTAGTATCAAATCGGCAATATAAACCTACTAATACAAAATTTAATTAATCCACTTAAATTTAGAAGGCAACTATGACCATTTCCGTCACCATCTCTGAATCTTTAATCCAAGCTGCTCGTATGCAAGCAGATATTCAGCATCGTAGTATCAATGAACAAATAGGCTATTGGGCGATGTTAGGCAAAATTGCCGAAGAAAATCCTCATGCACCACTTAAGCTCATTCAAGACTTTCTGAGAAATGAACCTTGTTGATTCTGATAGAAAAATCAATCCAAACAAAAATATTTATTCCAAAGGAGATCCTTAGTGGATAATCGCATCAGTTTTAAATTATGGGGTCGATATGCTTTATTTACCGACCCTGTCACCCGCACGGGAGGTGAAAAATGTTCTTACCATCTCCCCACTTACGAAGCCATCAAAGGCGTTCTTAAATCCATTTACTGGAAGCCAACTCTTGTGTGGCACGTTGACAAAGTGCGCGTCATGAAGCCGTTACGCACCCAAACCAAAGGCACAAAACCCTTGACTTGGAACGGCGGTAACAGCTTGGCGATTTATACCTTTTTGCGTGATGTCGAATACCAAGTTGAAGCGCATTTTGAATGGAACGAACACCGCCCAGAACTTGAAGCCGACCGCATTGATGGCAAACATTACAGCATCTTAAAACGCACCTTAGAAAAAGGCGGCAGACAAGATATTTTCTTAGGCACACGCGACTGCCAAGGTTATGTTGAACCGTGCAAATTTGGCTCAGGTGAAGGTGCGTATGATGGGATTGACGAATTGGGCTTTGGCTTAATGTTTCATAGTTTTGCCTACCCTGACGAAACAGGCGGGGAAAATTTAGAAAGCCTGTTTTGGCAAGCAACCCTCAAAAAAGGCATTTTGCAATTTCCTCGTCCTGAAGATTGCGCCACCCGCCGCATAATTCGACCCATGACCGTCAAACCGTTCGGTATTGGCACGAATTTAAAAGACGTTGCAACAGAAGAGGCGGAATTATGAGCTGGATGGAAAAACTCTATCAAACGTATGAAGAGAGCATGAAATTAAAAGCCCCTCCCATGCCTATCAGCCACACGCCACAAAATGCACATATCAATATCATCATTGATGGCGCAGGCAATTTTCGTAGCGCGTCCGTGTTAGAAAAAACGCAAATCATTTTACCCGCTACCGAAGATTCCGCCAGCCGTAGCAGTGGTGAAGCTCCACATCCTTTAGCGGATAAATTGCAATATATCGCAAAAGATTACGCCGATTTCGGTGGGCAGAAAAAGGCTTATTTTGCTAGTTACGAAACACAACTCAAAAAATGGTGCGATTCGGAACAAGGACATGAGCAAGTCAAAGCCGTACTACGTTATGTTCAAAAGGGTTCAATCATTGCGGATTTAGTCGAGCGTAAAATTTTACACCTCGATGCGGATAATCAACTTTTAACAACGTGGGAAGGACAAGAAGGCGAACAACCATTATTGTTTAAAGTGCTGCCCAAAGAAAAAGGCACGCTCGACCAAGGTTCAGCGTTAGTGTGTTGGACGGTTGAAAAAGAAGGTTATAAACCTTCTGAAACGTGGAAAGACTCTACAATCCAAGCCAGTTGGATTGCGTTCGATACAACAAACGGCGGCGAAAAAGGCTTGTGTTACATCACAGGACAGGATTGTGCTTTATCCACCAAACACCCTGCGAAAATCCGTCATTCAGGTGATAAAGCCAAGCTCATTTCATCCAACGATACCAGCGGTTATACCTATCGCGGCAAATTTCTTGAAGACAACCAAGCCTGTGGCATTGGTTTTGAAGTCTCTCAAAAAGCCCACAATGCGTTAGCGTGGCTGATTCAAAATCAGAAACAAGCCTTTAGAAACGGCGACCAAGTGTATGTGGCGTGGGCGGTGTCAGGTGAAGCTACACCAGAGCTTTTAAAAGACAGTTATTCACAAATGGCTGAAAACTTTGATGATGAAGCCGATGTAAGTGAAAACGATGCTGAAGAAGAAACCGTACCTTCGACTGAAGAAGCCGTGAATCATGCCAAAGATTTAGGCGAATCGTATGCGCTTAAACTTAAAAAATACATGGCAGGTTACGCGGCAAAACTGGATGAAGATAAAAAAGAGCAAATCATCATCATGGGCATTGATTCTGCTACACCTGGCCGCATGGGGATTATTTATTACCGCGAAAAAAACAAGCGTGAATTTTTGGACTGTTTAGAAAAATGGCACGAAGAATTTGCGTGGTATCAACGTTACACCCAAGAAATTAAGAATGACACGGGCAAAAAACCAAAAACCAAAGTTATTTATCCTGAAAGCTCCCCTGTGCCGAGAGATATAGCGAAAGCGGCTTATGGTGAAAATGTCAGTGATGATTTAAAGAAAAAAGTTATTGAACGTCTACTGCCCTGCATTGTTGACGGCTTACCTTTCCCACGCGATTTAATGCAAAGCTGCGTGCGTAAAGCTACTAATCGGGTTGCTTATGCCAACGATGAACAATGGTTATGGGAAAAAAACTTAGGCATTACCTGCGCTCTTTTTAAAGGCTATTACGCCAGACACCCTGACACAAACCAACGGAGAACATTTGATATGGCATTAGAAGAAAATTACCACTCACGCGATTATCTTTACGGGCGGTTATTAGCCGTTGCTGAATGGATTGAGGAAGATGCTTTAAAAATTACGGGTGAAAATCGCCCCACCAATGCAGCTCGTTTAATGCAACGTTTCGCCGACCATCCTGCACAAACATGGCTAACGATTTATAAGGCGTTGGACTCTTATATGCAACGTTTACAAGTCTCACCTACTGGATATTTATTTTATAAAAAGAAAGAGTTAGGAGATATTTTAGAGAAATTTTCTCTTGATGATTACAATAGTAACGCGCCGTTATCGGGTGAGTTTTTATTAGGTTATTATTGCCAAAGACAAAAACGCTACACTAAATCCACAACAACTGGCGCAACCCCAGACGACACCACATCAGCAGGAGACACAGAATGAGTTCATTAAGCCATAAAATCGACTTCGCCATCATTTTCAGCGTTAATCACGCTAACCCCAACGGCGATCCACTCAATGGTAATCGTCCGCGCACCGATTACGATGGTTATGGTGAAATGACCGATGTGTGTTTAAAACGCAAAATCCGCGACCGTCTGCAAGAGCAAGGACAAACTATCTTTGTTCAATCCGATGAAAAGAAAATCGATGGTATGCCTAGTCTGAAAAGTCGTGCTGAATCAACAGAACACGGTTTAGGTAAGGAGGCTTTTAGTTTTGACGGAAAGGATAATACGCCAGATAAAATAAAAGAAAAAGCCTGCGAAAAATGGTTCGATGTTCGCGCTTTTGGACAAGTTTTTGCATGGAAAACTGAAAAAAAGAAGGCAAAAAAAGGTAAAAAAGGGCAACAAAGTGACATTGAAGAAATAGCGTCTGATAGTGAAGTAAAAGAAGGCAGTGAGAGCGTATCAGGAGAGGGCGTTTCCATTGCCATTCGTGGCCCTGTGACCATTCAATCCGCATTCAGCAAAGAACCTATCAGCATTACCAGCACCCAAATTACCAAAAGCGTTAGCGGTGAAGGCGATGGTAGCAAAAAAGGCTCAGACACAATGGGCATGAAACACCGTGTAGACCATGCTATCTATGTGACTTACGGCGCAATCACCCCGCAACTCGCCGACAAAACAGGCTTTAGTGATGCCGATGCAAAAATCATTAAAAACATCTTACCCAAACTCTTTGAAGGCGATGCCTCTTCAGCGCGTCCTGAAGGCTCAATGGCAGTTAAAAAAGTCATCTGGTGGCAACACAACTCAAAAGCAGGGCAACATTCATCTGCCAGAGTACACGGTTCATTAACAGTTAATACCGATGGTAGCTATGAATTGCAATCACTTGATGGCTTAACACCCAAAGAAATCGACGGGTTTTAAAACGTAAAAACCTGCGAGGTTTTTAAAATCTCGCAGGTTTGACGACCAATTGAAGCGTGGATAGTATCTCTTTTTGCTCATAAAGCAGCACCCCACGCGGGTGCGTCACTGCCATTAAGCTAAGAAAAACTATGTCATTGCGGCAGGGATTGCCGCAATCCAGAAGCCAAGGATGGCGTACACTCGAAACACATCCCTGTGATTGGATTCCAGCATCCATGCTGGAATGACGGCTTAACTTAATGGCAGTGACGCGGGTGCGTAGATTGAAACTTAACCTAAGGCAACCATGCAAACCCTAGAACCTATTTACCTCTCACGCCTACAACATTACCTTTTCTGTCCTAGACAATTCGGATTGATTGAACTCGAAGACATCTGGACAGAAAACCAATGGACAGCAGAAGGGCAAGTGCTACATCAAAAAGTCAATCAGCCAGACCAACAAAAACGCGGCTCAATCAGAACCGCGTGGGCGTTACGATTGGCAAATGAACAACTGGGCATTGAAGGCATTGCTGATGTAGTGGAATATCACAAACAAGCGGATGGGATAGAAATACCCTATCCGATTGAATACAAACGCGGCAAACCCAAAACACACCGCGCCGATGAAGTACAACTGTGCGCCCAAGCACTTTGTTTAGAAGAAATGCACAACGTAACCGTACCCGAAGGCGCGTTATTTTACGGTGAAGTTCGCCGACGGCATCCTGTGATTTTTAATACAGAATTGCGTGATTTAACCCTGAAAACCATTTTAGCCTGTCGTACTATAGTGCAAACTAAAATCACTCCCAAAGCACAGTATCAAGCTAAAAAATGTAAAGCCTGCTCACTCATTGACCAATGCCATCCCAACGGTTTTAGCAAATCAGCGGCGGCATGGTTAGCTAATCAATTGACAGAGAATTAACTATGCGCCCTTTACGCAACGTCATTTATATTCAAACGCAAAATTCTTGGTTGCATAAAGATAATGATAATCTGGTCTTAAAAGTGGATAAGGAAACTATAGGTCGTGTACCTATCCATAAATTACAAGGCTTAATCTGTTTTGGACAAGTCACCATTTCGCCTTACCTAATGGCGCACTGTGCAGAAAACGGCATTACTATCACCTTTCTAAATCTGTATGGTAAATACCTCGCCAGAGTAGAAGGCCCTGTTAGTGGCAATGTATTATTACGCCGTACCCAACACCTAACAGGGCATGATGTAGAAAAAAGTGTGGCGATTGCTCAAACTATGTTGACGGGAAAGCTATATAACCAGCGATATGTGCTTAGGCGATATATCCGCGATCACGGCGATGATAACGCAGTTGAAACCTTGCAAGCCGCTGAACAACAAATAACGCGCTACCTAGCACACCTACCAACCTGCGACAGCATAGACACGCTGATGGGATACGAAGGCAAAGCGGCAACCGAATATTTTGCCGTCTTTAAACATCTAATACGCCAGCCTAATTTTGAATTCGACACTCGCAGACGAAGACCACCGACCGACCCTGTTAATGCGTTATTATCGTTTTGTTATACCCTGCTAATACATGATTGTCGTAGCGCATTAGAAACCACAGGGCTTGATCCTGCCAGTGGATTCTTACACCAACTACGCAGCGGCAGACCATCTTTGGCATTAGATTTAGTCGAAGAACTGAGACCAATGGTTGACCGTTTCGTATTATCACTCATCAACAAACGACAGTTAGTTATCAAAGATTTTGAAACCCTGCCTAATGGTTCAGTCGTTCTAAAAGATGAAGCGCGTAAAACACTCTTAGCTGCATGGCAAGATAGAAAACAAGACACCCTACTGCATCCGTGGTTTGAAGAAACCGTGCCTGTCGGTTTATTACCTTGGTTGCAAGCCCAAGTATTAGCGCGATTTTTACGCGGCGATTGTGATAGTTATGTACCATTTTTGTGGAAATAAGGAACACTTAACATGATGATTTTATTGACTTACGATGTTAATTTCAAAAACGATACAGGAGGTGCATCGCGCCTGCGTAAAATATCCAAATTATGTCAAGTGTATGGACAGCGCGTTCAATACTCAGTTTTTGAAATAGAAGTAGATATGGCGCAATGGACAAAATTAAAAAATGCCCTGTGTGCCATTATGGACGAATCTGTCGATAGCCTAAGATTTTACTATTTAGGTAACAATTGGGAGCGGCGAGTTGAACACATAGGTGCTAAAGCCGTATTAGATTTAAATGGTTTGTTATTACTGTAATGCGAACCTGAAGCTAACATAAAAACACCCGTGTTTCGCACTAAATTTAACATATTGATTGTTAAATAGCTTTTTATGCAACACATTGATTGTTAAATATTTTTTTATAACGAGGTAAATAATTTATAATGCTTTTGGCAGATGCTGTCGCGCCCCACACGGGCGCGTGGATTGAAACGCAATTAATAGCTTTATTCGCTATTAAATTCAATTAGTTGGGCATAGGCTGTCGCACCCCACGCGGGTGCGTGGATTGAAACCCGTAGCGTCAGTAATGCAGTCAGGATTAGAAGGTCGCACCCCACGCGGGTGCGTGGATTGAAACGTCTATCTCACGATAGATATTTTGTAGTAAATGTCGCACCCCACGCGGGTGCGTGGATTGAAACTTTACCAACTGCTTCCGCTGCTGCTGCTGCTGCGTCGCACCCCACGCGGGTGCGTGGATTGAAACATAGAAAACCCTTTTGATATTGAAAAAATAATGTCGCACCCCACGCGGGTGCGTGGATTGAAACGGGGCAACGCATAAAAGACAGGCTGGCGGGGTCGTCGCACCCCACGCGGGTGCGTGGATTGAAACAAAACAACAAGCGAAACAAGCATTTTCGTTTTGTCGCACCCCACGCGGGTGCGTGGATTGAAACCACAAGCTGCTCAACTTAACAAAGTTTAACCGTGTCGCACCCCACGCGGGTGCGTGGATTGAAACTTCCCCCGCTAGATTTTTTTGCCCCTATGTCAGGTCGCACCCCACGCGGGTGCGTGGATTGAAACAGACTCAACATCAATCTTGAGTTGAGGTATCGTGTCGCACCCCACGCGGGTGCGTGGATTGAAACATCATCCAATAACGGCAGTGGTCTTGGCGTCGGGTCGCACCCCACGCGGGTGCGTGGATTGAAACCACTACACAATATCTTTTATTTCAACCTATATGTCGCACCCCACGCGGGTGCGTGGATTGAAACATTAAATACTTCAACGGCGGTGTCCAGATACGGTCGCACCCCACGCGGGTGCGTGGATTGAAACGCGCAACTGCCCGACCGTCATACCAAAAGCATCGTCGCACCCCACGCGGGTGCGTGGATTGAAACGGATCACTGCTGTCTGTGCCAATCCTAGGGATTGTCGCACCCCACGCGGGTGCGTGGATTGAAACATACTCGTCTGTTAGCCATCGGTTCAGATTCAGGTCGCACCCCACGCGGGTGCGTGGATTGAAACATGATGATGCCGATCATGTGCTTACGCCCAGTGTCGCACCCCACGCGGGTGCGT
>JAURYI010000009.1 GCA_030654015.1 Methylococcales bacterium
ATCCCGCATTGCTGGCAGGTTTGTGGGCATTTCTTTCCATGATGGAGGTGATGGAAAGTTATTCTCCGGAAGAACTGGTCATTTTAAGAAAAACGGCCAGTTCTTTTTTCGGTTAACTTGTGTAGATACCTATGCCTTTAAAGGACTGGCAGTCATAAAAATAACAGATTTAATCTACCACCAACGAGAAATTCGTGACTTATAATTCAACTCGATGTTACTTAATAATTGCCAGTGGCATTATCGTTTTATCACACGCATTTTTCACCGTGAGCTTATGGTGGCTGCTATTGCCCAGTTTGATTTATCTGGCGTGCATCATTTACGGCTCATCGGTCATTCAAGCCAATTTTTTCGCGCCTGCATATTGTTCAGCCGACACCACAGAAAAAATTATTGCCCTGTCATTTGATGATGGCCCGCACCCCGAATACACACCGCAAGTGCTGGCACTGTTAGCCCAGTACAACGCCACTGCCACTTTTTTTGTCATCGGCAAAGATATTCACGGCAACGAAACGCTGTTAAAACAAATGCTTGCCGAAGGACACAGCATCGGTAATCACAGTTACAGCCATTCCTTTTTCATCGACTTTAAAAATGTGCAGGGCTTTAAAGACGAGCTAAACCAAACTAGCGATCTGGTTTTTAATATCATCGGCAAACGCATGACATTATTTCGCCCGCCTTACGGTGTGACTACACCTAATCTTGCCAAAGCCGCCAAGCTGTTGGATTACCGCATCATCGGCTGGAATATTCGCTCATTAGATACCACCAAGGACAGCGTAGAAGTCATCACCCGGCGCGTACAATCACAGATAAAATCAGGAGCGATTATTCTGTTACATGACACCTCGCATAAAACCATTCAAGTATTAGAACGAACGCTTAATTTTGCACAACAACAAGGCTACAAAATAGTCGGTATTGAAAATATGCTAGAGATTGAAGCCTACCAATAATCGCTAGTGTAATAGGATGAGCTATTATTGTCAGGTTACGACGCTGGTTTAATGCCAAGAGAGCCTTATGAAAACCTGTAAAGAGTTTAGTGGACAGTATGGATCATTCTTTAACAGCCCGCGAACGCTGGGCAGTGCGTCTGCATTGATTGCTATGTCGTCCTTGTTCCCGTTTTCAAACAACCTGTATTTTTGCACAAAGCGGCGGAGCGATATTCTCCAACAGAACACGACAAACACCCGCCGCAAAATAATTCACTCTTTCAATTCACATCGAGTCTAATGCCATGACTGCTTATAAATTACCGCCTATTGACCCTTCAGAAATTACGCCCCGCGATTTGTTTCAGGACAGACGGCGGTTTATGCAGTTAGCCGCTGGCGCGTCCTTGACCGCTTTATTACCTCATACGGTTTTAGCGGGCGAACAACTGGCAGGGGTTACCAAATCCACCGACCGTTTAGCCGATGAATTAACACCTTACAAAGACGTAACCAGTTACAACAATTTTTACGAATTCGGCACAGGCAAAGAAGACCCCGCACAAAATGCAGGCAACTTAAAAACCCGCCCGTGGACAATTACTGTTGAAGGTGAAGTCAATAAACCCAAAGTGTTTGACATAGATGAACTGCTGAAACTCGCG
The DNA here is from genome assembly GCA_030654015.1 of Methylococcales bacterium. Classification (GTDB taxonomy): domain Bacteria; phylum Pseudomonadota; class Gammaproteobacteria; order Methylococcales; family Methylomonadaceae; genus UBA4132. Next base: position 1,613 of record JAURYI010000009.1, read on the forward strand.
CCCTTAGAAGAGCGCATTTATCGCCTGCGCTGTGTGGAAGCGTGGTCGATGGTGATACCGTGGATAGGTTTTCCGTTAGCCGAATTACTCAAACGAGTTGAACCGACAGGCAACGCCAAGTTTGTCGAATTTATCAGCTTGCACGACCCCGAACAAATGGCTGGGCAAAAATCACCTGTGTTAAATTGGCCCTACAAAGAAGGTTTGCGCATGGATGAAGCCATGCACCCCTTGACCTTATTAACCGTCGGATTGTATGGCGAAGTGTTGCCCAAGCAAAACGGCGCACCTGTGCGCATTGTGATACCGTGGAAATATGGCTTTAAAAGTGCCAAATCTATCGTTAAAATCCGTCTGGTAGAAAAACAGCCTGACACCAGCTGGATGCAAGCAGGGCCCAATGAATACGGCTTTTATGCAAATGTAAATCCAGCCGTAGACCATCCGCGCTGGAGTCAGGCAAAGGAACGGCGCATTGGTGATTTTTTAAAACGCCCGACCTTAGCCTTTAACGGTTATGGCGATCAAGTTGCTCAATTGTATGCAGGCATGGATTTAAGCAAAAATTTTTAAGTGTGTAGTAATAAGTTTGCGTGTGTTTGCAGTGCAAGTTTCGCTTGCAAGTCAGGCAAAGCCTGACCTCCAGTGTTCAGAAATACATCCTGACTTATTGCTAAGAACTTAGCAGCGAAATATGTATAAAAATTTATAAATTGACTCCATAAAAGAGATATTTAATATGAAAGATAATGAATTAAAAAGTAGTTTCCTTTCCCAGACGATTGACGGAAGGTTTGCCCATATAGCTGATACATACCCCGATAATATCGCTTATTCCGACAGTGAAAATACCGTCACTTATCAACAACTCAGCGCACAAGTAGATATTCTCGCGGCGAAAATTCAAAAAAACTTGGTTGATGAGCCTATTGTCGGTTTATTTTTTGAACAGAGTTTAGCGTTTATTACTTGTTTTTTTGCTGCAATTCGCTCTGGAAAAGTGGTTGTTCCGTTAGAAATTAATTCACCAGAAAATCGCCTGTTGAAATTAATTAATAATGCACAGATAAAAACAATCATAAAAGGTGATAACTTATCTTATACTCAAACCAAAGACCTGCGAATTTTTTCATACAGTGAGTTATGTAAAAAAGAAAGTGGTGATCTGTATATCTCTGACGATATAAACAACGAGGTTGTTATTTTATATACATCAGGCTCAACAGGCGAACCTAAAGGCGTTATACATACGCATAAAAGTTTTATGCACTGCACCTATAGATTTACCAAACTATTGGGTTTAATCAATACCGATAAATGTACTTTTTTATACAGCACTGCTCACATGGGCGGAACAAAAGATATTCTTAATACCCTGCTTAATGGTGCTACATTAAACTATTATTCCATAGAAAAAATGGGCTACCACGATTTACCACAGTGGATCAAAGACAATAAAATAACCGTCTATACCTCTATCGTAACAGTATTTAGAAAATTATGCGGTGAAATTAAAGGTGATTTAAAAGACACTGGCATAAAAGTAGTGCGGCTTGGTGGTGAATTATCATTAAAAGTAGACTTTGATAAATATAAAGAATTCTTCCCTAATAATTGTTTATTTATTTCAGGTCTTGCAAGCTCGGAAACAGGTTTGATTCGGCAGAACATTCTTAATAAACAATCTATAGTAACGGAAAGCTATATAGCTAACGGCTACCCTGTCGATGGCGTAGATATTGATATTAGAGATGATGAAGGCAATACCGTTGAAGACGGTGTCATCGGCACCATTATTATTTCAAGTGATTATATATCAACAGGCTATAAAAATATGCCTGAGCTTAATGCGGACAGATACAGAATAAATAAAGTATCTGGTAGAAGAGAGTATTGGTCAGGTGATACGGGTTATATTAAAGACGGTAATTTAGTGGTATCAGGGCGTAGCGATTTACAGATTAAAATAAGCGGCAGACGTATTGATTTATCTGAAATTGATTCCATAGTCATGGAATTGTCTGGAGTTACCAACTCCGCTGCGTTATATTATGACGAAACAAAATCTATCATCTTATTTGTTGAAATATCTAAAAATAACTCACTTTCCAAAGAAGTATTAAGCAAGCATTTATCAGATAACCTGCCTTTTTATATGCAGCCGACAAAGATAATAACGCTGACTGCTTTACCTTTAACACCCTCATTTAAAATAAATAAAAAACAGCTTTATGAATTAATTAAAGATTATGAACATCCTTATGTTGCACCTACTGGCATCTATGAAACCGAAGTTATCAATGTATTTTGTAAAGTATTAAATAAAGAGAAAATAGGCATACACGACAATTTTTTTGAGTTAGGCGGTGATTCAATCGCGGCAACCAGCACTAACGTTATGCTGGAAAAAATATTTCATATTAAAATTCCTTACGGGTACTTATATCAAGCCCAAACAGCCCAGCTGGTTGCAAAAGCAATTCAGGATAATAACTTTGAAAAACAATTAAAATGGTTATCTCTGGTCAACCGTGGCAGTGGCGTACCTATTTATTGGGTAGGTGAAGACAGTATCAGAAAATACCTGCCCGATGATCAGGAAATCTATCGCATCGGTACGCATTATGACCACGGCGAACTGGATAAAAATTTAACAGTTGAGCTTATTTGCAGTGAATTTACCAAAGAGATATTACAGGTAAACAAAGGTAATCATTGTATTGTCGGCGGGTTTTCAATGGGTGCAAGATATGCGCTCGAGGTATCTCACCAACTAAAAAAAGCAGGTCTGAATATTGATTTATTAATTCTTCTTGACCCATCTGAAAAAGATAGAAAACTTTTTAGAATAGGTAATACTGTTAAGCGATTTATATCAAATTTTTATTTTTTTACCAACATCACACCTCCAGAAAGTTTTAAGACTATTCATGTTTTTCAGTATCATAGAAGGCTACGCAATAAATATAAAATTTCCAAATATGATGGCAAAGTGTTACTTTTTCAAAGAAGACTCGATATTCCTTTTGAGGAACGTGAGTGGCCTAAAATAACAACCCCTGACAACTTAATATTTCATCCATTAGATTTAGATGATCATTTCGAAGTTGTCAGTAATAGCGATATACAATTACAATGGGCGAATAAAATTAAAGAATGTATTTATTAATGCTAAGTAACATAGCAAAAGTTCTTCGGTATTGTGTGCCAAGCTGGAGTCCAAACTCATGAGTTTGGATTCCAATATACAGAAAAATTTATGTTTAACTACTTACTCTCTAAAAAGTTATTTAAACCTGTGAGGTCTTAAAAACCTCGCAGGTTTGATAATAACAGATACACTTAAAAAGGTAATATGAAAACCTTGAATAATGAAGCAACAGCTTGGTTAAAAATCAGTGTATTTTTATTAGCACTTATTCCGTTGTTTAAATTAGGTATTTCTGGATATTTTGATAATCTGGGCGCAAATCCGATTGAAAAAATAACCCATCGTACAGGTTACTGGACGCTGAGTTTTTTACTGATAACACTGACTGTCACCCCGTTACGGCGATTAACTGGCTGCCTGTGGTTGACGCGCTTACGACGGATGTTAGGTTTATTTGCTTTCTTTTATGGGTGTCTGCATTTTTTAACCTACCTTGTATTAGATCAATTTTTTGATTGGGATAATATCTTAAAAGATATTATCAAACGCCCTTATATTACTGTCGGCTTTGCCGCTTTTGTCTTGCTTATTCCGCTTGCTATTACCTCTAATAATCGTCTTATTAAATTAATAGGCGGTAAACAATGGAAGTTATTACACTGTGCCATTTATCCGATTGCTATTGGCGGTGTAGTGCATTTTTGGTGGTTGGTAAAAAAAGATATAACCCAACCGCTGATATTTTCGCTATTACTGGGTATATTATTGGTTATAAGGTTATTTTATAAATGGCGTGATTTTGTTAAATAACAGGAAAATAATGATTACTATTTTTAAATATGCTTTAATGATTTTTTTATTGATTCCACAAAAAGTATTTTCGGAACAAGAGCATGATGTACATATTAAAGAATTTCCTGATAATAATATAAACTATTTTTTTAAAAATAATAAAGCCGAAGGGTGGCGTTTGGTGTATGCCGATATTAGTCAACCACCTGCTGATCCTGATGGTAAAAATCATTGCAATAGTGATGAAGTAGCTCATGATGAGGCACTTTCTTTCGATATATCAGAGATTATAAAAAATACGGGCGATAATTTTAATATTGATAATATTCATTTTTATTATGATGGAGAGTCTGGAAAAAAAGCACTTTCTTTATTACTAAATGACCCAAAAATTAAAAATTCATTCATTTCATTAGGTGAAGTATTAATCAACAAACAAGACTCGAAATTTTCAGTCTTAACTGAAGATAGATTGTACAAACCCTTGACCCTGTTAAATTACAGTAAAGAAAATAAAATGTATGTTTGTTTTGGTTATTTACAGCATTTAATTATTACGCCCATCACTCAAGTTATTGAAGAATATATCGGTCTTTCGGACAACATTATAAATACCAGCCCTGCTATAGATCCTCGCAAAATTGTTTTTTGGTACGACGGTTCTAAAGCCGCTCCTATTAACAGTCCGCCAATTAAGCAAACGCAGGCTTCTTCGTCTAAAGTAACTAAAAAAGCACGCAAAACTCCCTGAATAAAACGGAACGGGGCTAATGCAAGAAAGTAGCGCGTAAAAATGCTAAAATTGCCATTTTAAACAGCCATTAGCCTTTTTCTATTCATGTCCAGCCCCTTAAAACTCCCTATTGAAGCCCTCAAATTACACATTGATTTAACAGGGTTTGACTTCCCGCCCGCACCACGTTTGCAAAATACCATTTTAGGGCAGGACAGAGCACGGTCAGCACTGGAATTTGGCGTGGCGATGCCCAATGCAGGCTATAACATTTTTGTGATGGGGGACACAGGTTTAGGGCGCGTTTCTATGATTACCAATCATTTGAACACACTGGCACAAACCATTCCCGCGCCGTCTTCTTACGCTTATGTGGATAACTTTGATAATCCCAGAGAGCCGATTGCCGTTGAGTTACCCGCAGAACTCGGACAGGCGTTCAGCAAGTCGATTGAAAAGCTGATAGATGATTTACTGGCGACCTTTCCTGCGGTGTTTGAAAGCCCTGCTTATCAACAAAAAAAATCTGCGTTGGAACGCCAACTCAGTCAGGCGTATAACAACGCGATTGATTCTGTGGATAAAAAAGCCCAGACGCTCAACATTGCCTTATTTCGCGACAATGAAGCAATTACTTTTGCACCGATACGCGACAACAAAACCCTCAATGAAGACCAATTTACCCAACTGCCAAAAGCCGAGCGGGAATTGTTTCATCAGCAAGTGGAACAACTGGAAGATAGTTTAAGCGAAGAGTTGCTGGAGTTACCGCAATGGCGCAGAAATCTGGTGGAAAAAACCAAGCAATTGGACAATGACACCATTCATGCCGCCATTGAACCGTTATTTGCCGAGCTGAATGATACTTACCAGAATGTGGATGATGTCATCACTTATCTGGCTGAAATCAAAAAAAATCTGGATAACACCGTTGCCGATTATTTAACGCCCACGCGCCTTGAACCGCGCGACACCAGCAGCAAACGCGGTGTGTTAACCGAACAGTACGCGCCCAATATCTTGGTGGATAACAAACAGGAAAACGGTGCGCCCATTATTTTTGAACCGCATCCGACTTATCAAAATCTCTTCGGACGTATCGAATATGTCAGCGATCAAGGCACATTGCTCACCAGTTATCGCCGAATTTGTGCAGGTTCATTGCACAAAGCCAACGGCGGTTATTTAATTCTTGATGCCGAAAAATTATTGACCTACCCGTTTGTCTGGGAAGGCTTAAAACGCGCCTTACAATCAGGTTATATTGAAATTGAATCGCCGTATTCTGAGCTGGGTGTGAATACCATCACCCTCAAGCCCGAAGTGATTCCGCTGAAAGTCAAAGTTATCCTCATCGGCTCGCCTGATACTTATTACTTATTGGAAGAGCTGGACAGCGAATTTAATGAGATGTTCAGGATTCTTGCCGATTTTGACAACACCATTCCCCGCACCCACGAATCCACGCAGGGTTTTATTGCCGTGATGATCAAACACGCCGCCGACTCAGGCGCGAAACCGTTGACGCGCGAAGCCATCACAGGCTTGATAGAACACAGTTGCCGTTTGTCAGAAAATCAACAACACTTCTCTGCCCGCATCAATGATTCACTGGATATTGTTGCCGAAGCCAATCTGTTTTGTCAGCAAGCCAACGATGACACCATTGACAGCAAACATATCGAGCAAGCCTTACGCGCCCGCGAATTCCGCAACGGGAGACTGTCACAAGTCATCCTCGATGAAATGCTCGACGGCACGGTGCTGATTGATACCGACGGCGCGGCGATTGGTAAAATCAACGGCTTAACGGTATTGGAAATCGGCGGCAGCAGTTTCGGCGCACCTGCGCGTATTACCACCACCGTTTATCCGGGTTCACGCGGCATTATTGACGTGGAGCGCGAAGCCGAATTAGGGCAATCCATCCACTCCAAAGGCGTACTGATTTTAACAGGCTACCTAGGGCATTTTTACGCGCAACAATTCCCGTTAGCCATCTCCGCCAGCATCGCCATTGAACAATCCTACAGCTACATCGACGGCGACAGCGCGTCACTCGCGGAACTGTGTTGTTTGATTTCTGCACTCACTTGCGTACCCATCAAACAAGGCTTTGCCGTTACAGGCTCCATCAACCAATACGGCGAAGTGCAAGCCATCGGCGGCGTGAATGAAAAAATCGAAGGCTTCTTCCGCTTATGCAAAGCACGCGGCTTAAACGGACAACACGCAGTCATTATCCCCGCCGCCAATAAACGCAACCTGATGTTAAAACAAGAAGTGATTGATGCCGTTGCACAAGGGTTATTCGCCGTCTACGTCGTATCCACCGTCAACGAAACACTGGAACTGCTCACAGGACAAAGCGTCGGCATCATGGATGAAACAGGCAACTACCCAGAAGACAGCATCAACTTCAAAGCCATCTCCCGCCTAAAAGAAATCGCCGAACTGGAAGATGATGACGATAAAGAAGAGGAAAAAGAGGGGGAGAAGGTTTAATCATTAAGAACATGATAATTAAGAAGGTTTATATTCTAAACACCTCAGGTATCACTACGTCTCATTTAGGCTAAAACAGATTTTAAGGAATTTCTCATTCCCAAACTGGAGTTTGGAAACGAGAAGAAAACAATCAATCTTGTTTATCCGCATAGATATTATCAACAAGTTTTTTAAACCAGTGCGGACGAAAAATAACCACGAATAAGCCAATTGTACTGGTAATCGGAATCGGGCTGACGCTGAAAATCATGAAGATAATCAAGACAATTGCACATTTGATTCTGAGCCAGTTGGAAGTGGTATTCATGGTGCTTACTCCATTCGTCTGTTTTTTTGTAGTGCCTAAAAATAGAGTGATTGGAGTACAAATCTAGTAGTCAGTCCATTTTATTTTGACGCTGTGATAAAGACCTGCGAGGTTTTGAAAACCTCGCAGGTCTACTCGTCATAACTAAACTGTCGGTGTACTAGGTTTGTACTCCGCCATGTCAACATCTAAAAATCACTGACTCTTTAGGTCTACCGTTTTTTAATGATGACTTGCTGTTGCTTTGGACGGGGTTGCTTTAATACTGCGCAACACATAGCGGTCGGCGAGTTTACCCGTAATAGGCTCACCCTGATTATCAAGCTGAGTCAGTATGCCTTCGCCGACTGAATAATGCCGTGTTTCGGTGCTGTTGCGTGGCGTTAATACAATGCTGTTACCCTGACTGCCCCACACAAATTTGCCTTTTTCAACCAGCTCTTTGTCTGACTTGCCGACGAATTGGGTGAGTAAGATATAAGTATTATTTTTGCTTAGGGCAAGTGATGTTTTTACGCCTTTACAATCATCACAAGGCAGAAAACCCTGATACACATTGGTCAAATCAAGGTTGGTTTGCGTATGGTGTTCGGCGGTTGCGTGATCGCCAGTCTCTGCCGTTTCAGCAAACACCGTGTTGTAACTGGAAAACGTGGCGAGAAAGAGAAATAAAGTTATGGTTTTTTTAATGGTTCGCATAGTCGCTCCTGAACGTGTGAGGGTAAAAGATTGACCACTATATCAGCAAGTGGTCATAAAGGGTATACACACACATTATCCTTGCATCAACCGACTACCGTGCTGTTTCAGCCAGCGGTGCGGGGTTTTATAATCGGGTAAATGTTCCGCAACCAATGCCCAAAAATGCGGCGAATGGTTGCGGATTTTAATATGGCATAACTCATGCACCACTACATATTCCAGCACGGCGGGCGGTGCCATAATCAATAGGGCGTTGATTTGAATGTCGTTGTGAATGCCGCAACTGCCCCAGCGGCTTTTTTGTTTTCTTATATTGATGGTGCGCGGCATGAGCTGGTGTTTAGCGGCGTGCTGTTTGACCCAGTGTGTTGCTTCATTCAGCAGGCGTTTTTTCATCCAGTTTAATAACGCTGGTTTTATTGCATCGCTGTGATTTGTTGTTAAGGTATCGGGAATATGGGCGATAAAACCATTGGTAAACTCTATTTTTACCCGCTTTAATGACGACGGTTTCAGGGTGAGAGGGTAGGATTCGCCTTGATAAACAATCATTGTGCCTTCGCCATAGACAACAGGCTCTGGATGCGGCTGGTGGCGTTCGGCAATTTTAGTTAATGAGGCAATAATCCACGCTTGCTGTGCGATAACAAATTGATGAATGTGTTTTTCAGCAACTTTAGCAGGCGCGACCACTTCCACTTTATTGACGGTAACGATAATGCGCACTTTAGTCGCCCGCGCACTGCGGCGTATCGCATAGCTGAACGGCGTAGTCGTCATGCCTGTTATTCCTGAGGATTTAAAGTAGGTATGCACTATATTGACCGCTGTTATCTATGTCAAATATCGCCCGCTGCAAAATTTATTGGCTAAAAAACAGTTGATGCTGTGTTATCAAAACCCAAAGTAACGAGGCGAATTTCAAGGATGCAGAATATAAAAAAGTCGGGGGCGTTGACTGATTTAATCGCTAATGGCGTGGCTTGGGAAAATGAATTGGATATGCAGCGATTATATGAGACTATTTCCACAAAAAAAAAATAAGTATCGCACAATAATCCATGACCATAATAAAGTAGATGAAAAATGCTGTATTGCAGTTAGAAGCCATTTTTGCCACCGCTATTGATGCGATGGTAGTCACTGATGCGGTCGGCAACATTGCAATGTTCAACACGGCTGCTGAGCAAATGTTCGGTTATCTCAGTCAAGAAGTCATGGGGATGAATGTCACTTTATTGATGCCTATGCCAGACAGTTTGCATCATCATCTGTACATGGAACGCTATATTGAAACCCGCCAACCGCGCATCCCCAGACAAGGACGTGAAGTTATCGCCAAACGGAGAAGCGGAGAGAATTTTCCCGCCGATATTACCATTACCGATGTAGATCAGGATGAAGGCATCATTTTTATTGCCGTCATTCGCGACATCAGCGCACGAAAATCCAAAGAACAACACATTATTCAACTGGCATTTTTCGATCAGGAAACGGGGCTGCCTAATGCGTATTATTTATGCGACAAATTAGCGTATTTGTTGAAAGAACAAAAAAGCAATTACCACTTAATTTCTCTTTATCTGGGCGATTTAACAGACTACGTTAATATTTTTGGTGTACACGGTGTTAAAGATGTCATTGTCGCGGTAAACAATTTACTAATTGATAAATTACCCCCGCGCAGTCTGATTGTGCGTTGTGGATTACGCCATTTGAAAATAATTTACGCGCCTGCGTGTGGCGAACCGTTAGCAACTGAACAAATCGCCGAATACCTTCAAACCATTATCAGTCAACCGCTGCACGTTGCCAGTTATCGTATTTTTTTAACCGCTACGTTTGGCTTGTTAAAAATTGATCCGCAACAGCATACGGTTGCAATATTACTGGATCATGTTGACATCGCGCTACACTTTGCAAAACATAACGTCGGTAGCAATTATCAGATTTTTAAAACCGAATTTACCGAAAATTTGCACAGGCGGGCTTTGATTGTCCAGAAACTGCATAACGCGATGAATGCAATGCCGTTTCAACTGTATTTACAGCCGCAAATCAGTCTGGCAACACAGCACATTATCGGTGTAGAAGCCTTGATTCGCTGGCAGGATACTGACGGGGAATGGATTTCGCCTGCTGAATTCATTCCTATCGCGGAAACCATCGGTTTAATTAAAGACATCACCTTATGGACGTTAAAAAAAGCCTGCACTATCGTTAAAGAATGGCAAAAAAATACTCATCATCAGTATAGTTGTGCTGTTAACATTTCCGCCAAAGTGCTTTGCACACCTGCTTTTTTGCACGAGATAACAACACTCATTACAGAAAATGAGCTTGATCCACACGTTTTAGAGTTGGAAATAACTGAAACTGCACTCATGTTAAGTCTTGATACCGCAATCAGCACAATAACTGCATTATCTGCGTTGGGTATTTCGATTTCCATTGATGATTTTGGTACGGGGTTATCATCATTGGCTTATTTAAAATTATTTGAAATTAACCGCTTAAAAATAGACCAATCGTTCATTACCCATATACTCACGGACGTACATGATAAGAAAATGGTGACCGCTATTATTAAACTCGCTCATGAACTAGGTTATCAAGTGGTCTGCGAAGGCGTGGAAAATAAAGCGCAACTGGCGATAGTTCAACAATTGGGCTGTGATGAAGTTCAAGGCTACTATTTTGCCAAACCCATGTCATCTACTGAATTTCTGGCATTTGCTGAAAATTTTCATTTGAATAATGAGTTATTCTTTTAATACCTAAGGAAAAAAATAAATGCTTGATAATGAGTGGTTTGAACAATACAAAATCGGCGTACCGTTAATTGATGCCGATCATTTGAATTTGTTCATGGAAGTTGCTCGCTTTAATGAGCATTTGCAAAGCGGTATGAGTGCCGAAGAGCTGGGAAAATCCCTGAATTTTCTCGATAAATATGTCGGTGCGCATTTTGCCCGCGAAGAAATGTTAATGCGCGAAAAAGCCTATCCCTATTACACCCAGCATAAAACTTTACATCTACAGTTAAAAAAAGTCGTCTTTGCCGTGCGGCGCGTTTTTGAAACGGACATAGAGAAAGTGGATAAAGCAAAATTACATCAATTTCTGCGTGATTGGTTAATCGAACATATTCTAAAAGTGGATGCCAAATTAGTACCTTATGTGAATGGTGCTTATAGTAATGATTCCCGCAGTGTTGAACGCTTGCAATTTATCGGACTCTCAGAAGAAGTCACCTTGGATGAAGAATGGGTGGAAATCACTGTTAAAGTACCGCAAAGCAAACAAAGAGTCATTGAACGCTGTGCGTTTGCCTTAATGCACAACACACCTGAAGCGCAAGACCTTGAAGAAATCGCACTTGCCGCGACAGGTATGACCATCGAAGAAGCAATGGAACTGGCGGGTGCGGTGTTGTATTAATAACTATTTGGTGGGCAAAAAACTTACCCACCCTACTAAACTACATCCGCTAAATTGCCTTTTGCTTCCAGCCACGCTTTTCTGTCTGGAGCGCGTTTTTTTGCCAGTAATAAATCCATCTGCGCGGTGGTGTCATCATCGTCGCTGATTGTGAGCTGCACCAAGCGGCGGGTATCAGGATTCATGGTGGTTTCACGCAATTGGCTGGGATTCATTTCACCCAGACCTTTAAAACGCTGCACATTAATTTGTCCTTTGAGTTTTTCCGCTTTGATTCTGTCCAGCACACCTTGTCGTTCGGCTTCATCCAAGGCATAAAATACCCGTTTACCCACATCAATACGATACAACGGCGGCATGGCGACAAACACATGACCTTCTTTTACCAGCGCGTTAAAATGCTGATAAAACAGGGCGCATATCAAGGTGGCAATGTGGTTACCGTCAGAATCAGCATCCGCCAGAATACACACTTTGCCGTAGCGCAGGTTTTGTAAATCACTCGAACCGGGTTCTATACCCAAAGCAACGGCAATATCATGCACTTCCTGTGAAGCCATGACTTGCGTGGATTCCACTTCCCAAGTATTTAAAATTTTCCCGCGTAACGGCATAATCGCCTGAAAATCACGCTCGCGAGCTTGTTTCGCAGAACCGCCCGCTGAATCGCCTTCGACTAAAAATAATTCGGTGCGGTTGATGTCTTGCGCAGAACAATCCGCCAATTTTCCAGGTAGTGCAGGGCCTGAGGTGATACGTTTGCGGATGATTTTTTTATTGGAACGCAGGCGTTTTTGCGCACTGTTAATAATAATTTCGGCGATTTTTTCGCCCTCGCTAGGGTGTTGATTCAACCATAAACTAAAGCTGTCTTTTGCCACACCCGACACAAACGCCACACATTCGCGCGAACTGAGGCGTTCTTTGGTTTGTCCTGAAAATTGCGGGTCTTCCAGTTTGACCGCCAACACAAAATGGCAGTTTTCCCAGACATCTTCGGGTGCGACTTTGACACCACGCGGCAGAATATTACGAATATCGCAAAATTCGCGGATGGCTTCGGTGAGTCCTGCGCGTAAACCGTTGACGTGCGTACCGCCTTGAGCGGTGGGAATTAAGTTGACGTAACTTTCATTGAGTATTTCAGAGGGATTTTCCACCGCCCACACAATGCCCCATTCGGCAGCTTCGTGGCTGGTTGCCATGTTGCCCATAAAGGGTTGTTCAGGGAAGTAGTCAATGTCGCCGAGGCGGTCAAGTAAATAGCCTTTTAAGCCGTCCTGATAATACCATTCGTAGCTTTCATCGGTCTGGTCAACGCTGAGGGTAATTTTTAAGCGCGGACACAGCACGGCTTTGGCGCGTAACACCTGCTTGAGTTTGGTAACGGATATTTTGGGAGAATCAAAATATTTTTCGTTGGGTAAAAATCTGACTGACGTACCCGTGTTGTTTTTACCGACCGTGCCGATTTCGGTGAGTTCGGTTTGTTTTTCACCGTCGGCAAAACTCATGCTGTAAACTTTGCCGTTGCGCTTAACTTCTATCTCCAGTTTAGCCGATAGCGCGTTGACAACAGATACGCCAACACCGTGCAGACCGCCTGAAAACTGGTAATTCTGATTGGAAAATTTCCCGCCTGCATGGAGTTGGGTCAAAATAACTTCCACGCCCGTCATGCCTTGTTCTGGGTGCATATCCACAGGCATTCCGCGTCCGTCATCTTTCACCAGCACTGAGCCATCTTTGTATATCACTACGTCGATGACTTTGGCGAACCCTGCCATTGCTTCATCAACGCTGTTATCCACCACTTCCTGCACCAGATGGTTGGGGCGCGTGGTATCGGTGTACATCCCTGGACGTTTGCGCACGGGTTCCAGACCGCTTAATACTTCGATTGCCGCCGCGTTATATTCGTTACTCATTTATTCCTGACCAATGTGATTTAAGTTTATCAATACCTTGATAAACGCTGCTTTAGTCGTGTGCTGGGTTTATTATTCTTCATCTATGCCTTTCTTTTTTTTGGCATAATCAAAAAACATAGGCTCTAAGGTATGTTCAATCGGCACCATCGCTAATTTACCGTCATCTTTAACGGCCGTACCGCGTCCGCCATCATCTTCTGCCAGTACCCTGCGTTCAACAAAAATATTGAGCCCATCCAATGCCATTTGCTTGGTATCGTAAGGCCCGAAGATGCCTTCGCGGGCATTGAAGTACCACTTCATTAAACCTGTATCGGCACAACGTTGAGAAAAAGTTCTATCAAGTTCAAACATGACTTTCCTCCAAAATAAAATCAATTTAAGACGGAGTTAAGTGCTTAATAATCAATCAACAGTGTTATTTAAGGCGTTGCTGATAACATCGTGTGAAAGAATGTTAGGTCGAACCTGCTTATTTTCTGCTAAAAACCTATCAGTTTGCAGGCGGCACATAACCCTCGGGCATTTCATTATTACCTTCAAATAAAAATTTTGTTCTTTCTTCGGCAAGATAAGCACGGGCTTTAGGATCAAAGCTGGCGAGTTTGTTTTCATTAATCAGTATAGTTTGTTTACCCAACCACTCCTGCCACGCCACTTTGGATATTTTTTCAAAAATCTCCACGCCTTTTTCACCCGGAAACGGCGGTGAATCCAAACCATCGGCTTCTCTACCTAATTTTACGCACTGTACTCGTCTGGTCATAATTATGCTCTGTATTGTGTTGTTGTAATAGTTGTTTGATAGGGGCTGCCAAGCCTAAGTTCAGTTTAACGTTATACCAAAGACTTTGATTGGCTTCCATCACAAAATTTGTCGGGCTGTTGGTTTGTATTACCAGCGGCGTGTAGTCCAGATGGTAATGGGAAAAAGTATGACGCAAACTGGGCAATACTTGTTCACTGGCAATGCTAATATTTTTTGTGAAACACCAATCGCGTGCCGCGTCGATGCTGTCAAATTCGGGCAAACTCCATAAACCGCCCCATATCCCTGTCGGTGGTCTTTTTTCCAGCAGTATGTGCTTATCTTGATTGCTCAGCAGTAAAAAAATCACCTGTTTCACAGGGACAATTTTTTTAGGCTTCGGTGTTGGTAATAATGCCACTGTACCGTTAATGCGGGCTAAACAATGACTGGTCAACGGGCAGATAAGGCAAGCGGGTTTACTGCGCGTGCAAAGTGTCGCGCCTAAGTCCATCATGGCTTGCGTGTAATCGGCACAGCGTTTGATGGGTGTCAGTTCGCTGCTGATGTCCCACAATTGTTTAGTCACCTCACTACTGCCCGTCCAGCCGCTAATGGCTTTATAGCGCGTCAGCACCCGTTTCACATTGCCGTCCAGTATGGGATGACTTTTATGAAACGCAATACTTAAAATCGCCCCCGCTGTCGATTGCCCGATGCCCGCTAATGCCGTTAATTCTTCCAAGGTGTCCGGAAAACGCTGTTGCTGATGAATAATCTGCGCGGTTTTATGCAGATTGCGGGCGCGGGCATAATACCCCAGCCCCGACCAATACGGTAACACCTCATCAATCGGCGTGCTTGCCAAACTCTCCAAGGTGGGGAATTTTTCCACAAACGCATTGAAGTACGGAATAACAGTAGTGACTTGGGTTTGTTGCAGCATAATTTCCGACAGCCACACGCGATAGGGCGTAATGTTCTGTTGCCACGGCAAGTCTTTCCGTCCCTGTTCATCAAACCACGCCAGAATTTTGTGTTGAAACGCGCTGGGAGTCATGAGGCTTTAGAACAGTTTTTTAAATAATTTGCCCAATTTCGGGGCGAGTTTTTTCACTTTTTCCTGATCTTCAGGTTTCAGATTATCCAAGGCTTGCTGAATTTTGGCTTTGTTTTCGTCAGTTTGCAGATTTTCCAGCACTTGTTCCACCTTGGCTTTGGTTTTATCGGTGATTAATGCCGCCACATCGAGCGTGTAAGTCGGTTTGCTGAACGTGCCGCCAACCGCAATTATCATCGGCGTTTCATGAAATTGTTCAGCTTCGGTGGCGGTAGCTTTGTCTTTCAACAGATTAGCGGTGAGTTTATAGTCCAGTTGTTCCGTGACCAGATGCGCGGTACCGATACCCGTCACACGCACTTTGGCGGTTCGGGCAACAAAATCCTGATTGCTGATTAAGCCATTATTGATTGCCGACGTACCGCTGATTTCCACAAACGGCGTTTGTTCGTTAGCACTGTCTACTGCTACATCCGCACCTTTCAGCATGGCTTTGGCTTTATCGAGCATTTTTTGCAGGCTGAAGCCGATAATCGCGCCGTCTTTGCAGACAAAACGAAACGCGCCGTTCAACGAAGATTTTAATTCCGCCGTTGTATTGCCGCGCCCGTTGAGTTGCGCGCTTGCATCCAGCATACCGCGCAACACTGCCTTGTTTTTAAAATCAATCAGCAACGGCTCAACCTGAACGCGGCTAAGTTTTTCATCAATCGCCAATACTTTTTGGGCGTTACGCACATCCATCGTCAGATTGCCTGTGTATTCGCCCTGATAAAATTGCTTGATGGTTTGCGCAGTGTTGACCACGCCATCTTTAGCACTGAGATGGAAATGCACATCTTGAACATTCAAATCATTAATTTTGAGTGTCGCTATCGCTAAATCACCATTGGCATTGAGTTTTCTCAACACTTCAACAGGAATTGCCGCCGCCCCTGCGGTGAGCGCAATCGTCGGGCTGGTGATGGGCTTTTTACTTTTGTCCGCAGGCGGCAAATAGTTATCCACATTCAGGCTATCAACCGCTAAATTAAACGCGATGTTAGGTGCGGCAAAATTTTTAATGCTGGTTGAACCGCTGATAGTTGAACCATCCAGCTTGAGAGCCAGATTTTGTAAATCCAAACTATCTTTTGTTGCGCTGACATTAACACTGATTGCCAGTTTATTCAGCGCGGTCGGATCACGCATTACAGGGGCAGCAAACGCAAAATCTTTCATCAATTTGGCAAGATTAAATTCCGCGACTCTAAGCGTGCCTTGAAAGACAGGATTGTCTTGCAAATGCTCAGTTGAACCATCCGCATCCAGCGTTAAATCACCTGCTTTCAGTTGCAAGCCTGTGACTTTAAATGTTTGTTGCGGCAGTGACAGGCTGCTATCGGCAATGGTGAGTGAGCTGGTTAATGATTTATTGGGGATGCTGTCGCCTGCGGTGACGACTTGTAAATTGCTATGATTCAACGCGAGAGTATCGAGTTGGTCATTGACTGTCAGTAGCGTATTCAGCTTGATGGTCTGCGTGGTTTTAGCATCCATGTTATCCACAACAAACGCCAAATCAACGGTAACAGGCTGATTAAAGATGACTTTATCAGTCTTTAAATTCAGGTCTTTAAACACCAACTGCTTGCCCGTTTGCTGGTTTTGCCAGTTGATTTGCGCATGATCCAGCGTGACCGCACCGATGGCAAAAGTGCTTAATGCGGCGGTCGGTAAGGCTTGCGCGACGGGTGGCGCAGTATTGTTGCTGGTAACGGGTGGTGTATGCCGTGCGGTTAAATCATCCCAGTTATGTACACCTTGCTGATTTTTGCTCAGATTCAGCGTCAGACCTGTCAACACAATACCGCTGACTTCAATTTTTTTTGCTAACAACGGCATTAATTCAACGTTGATATGGCTAGCTTCCAAACTGGCAAGCGGTTGATTATCAAAGCCTGCGGTATTGCTGAGCGTCATTTTGCCAGTGGTCAAACCCAGTGCGGGAAAAAAGGCAAGTTTGACATCACCATCAATGACTAAATCACGCCCTATTTTATCTTTAACAACGGCAATCATTGCAGGTTTAAAGCTGTTCGGATTAATGAAAAAAACCGCCGCACTTACTGCAATAATCAGCAATAAAACTAAACCAGCGACAATTGACAGTATGATTTTTAAAGGATTTCTCACGCGATGCCCTGC
The DNA here is from genome assembly GCA_030654015.1 of Methylococcales bacterium. GTDB lineage: Bacteria > Pseudomonadota > Gammaproteobacteria > Methylococcales > Methylomonadaceae > UBA4132. Next base: position 19,173 of record JAURYI010000009.1, read on the forward strand.
CATTAAAAGCTACAATAATGATTTATTATCGAATATGATGCCATACTCTAGCCAGTTCAACTGGTCTGGCACAACACAATAATAATACGATGAGGTGAAGGTATGTTGTTTTTAGCGAAAGCGTTCGCGATTGGGGTTTTGGTTTGGTTTTATACAACCGCTAGAGAAAAAGGCGAGCCACCAATCAATTGGGCAATTACGGGGTTAATCGGTTATGTCATCGTGTGGATAGCGGTTAGATATACGCTTATTCAGGCATTATGGGGTATGGTATCTAAAAATCCTACCGCAGCTATGATTGTGATGCAAATACCCGCACTGTGCGCGATTGCAGGCGCGGCATTAATACGCAAAAAACTCATCAGCAATGCGGCTGAAAAAAACGATTAATCATAAAAAAAGCGATGCACACCATGCCAGCGTGTGCATCGCTCTACTACGCTGTTTTAATTACAAATTATCAGCGTTTTTATCCAGATATTCCGCAACACCCGCTGGGCTTGCATCCATACCTGCATCACCTTTTTTCCAACCAGCTGGGCAAACTTCGCCATGTGCTTCGTGGAATTGTAAGGCATCAACCATACGCAATAATTCATCCATATCACGACCTAATGGCAGATCGTTGACGACTTGGTGACGGACAACACCGTTTTTATCAATCAGGAACGTACCACGGAAAGCCACACCGATTGCGTGTTCAACGTCATAATCTTTGCAGATTGAGTGCGCAATATCGGCCGCCATAGTGTAACGAACAGCACCGATACCGCCTTGGTTGATCGGGGTGTTGCGCCATGCGTTGTGGGTAAAATGTGAGTCAATAGACACGGCAATCACTTCAACGCCACGGCTTTTGAATTCATCCATACGATGATCTAACGCGATTAACTCGCTAGGACAAACAAACGTAAAATCCAGTGGATAGAAAAATACCACGGCATATTTGCCGTTAGTGGCTTCAGAAAAGCTGAATGAATCAACTATCTGACCGTCGCCCAATACGGCTGGAACTGTAAAATCAGGTGCTTGTTTACCGACTAAAACGCTCATTGATTGTCTCCAAAAATAGTTAAAAAACAAATAGTTACATTCTTATTGCTCGCCACTGTCACAGTGGAATAAGTTCATTCTACACTAGAACAGTAGGTAATAGGGTAGTTATTTTTAACGCACAGCCTGTGCCAATAAAAGCACTATAAATCATCGCTTAAACGATTAATGCTATATTCGCATGTTGTCTCAATCTGCCTCAAAAACTGCCTACATGAAACAAAGCAACGAGTTTATCCAACCCCTTTCACACTGGCTGACACAGTTCGATAACCACGCATTTTTGATCAAAATGTTCGATCTGTGCAGTGCCGCTAATTTTTATATTGTCGATAAAAATCAACACGTTATTTACTGGAGCTATGACATGGAAACCCTGACTGGTTTACCCGCTGATACCGTTATCGAAGCCCCCTGTTTGCCCGTTTACCGTATCACCTCCACCTGTCCAGCCAAAGAGCAAATCCAGCTGCCCAGCACTAAAACTTACTTTCACAAAATAATTCAAATTTTACACGACCAAGACGGCATTTTTGCAGGCGGCTTAGGATTGCTAATGCCCTGTACCGATTCAGCCGAACCATTAGCCGCAACGTCCAAACTGGAACGCGGCAGTCAAAATTTTCACGGCATACTCAGCCGTTCGCCCGCCATGCAGGATGTGTTTCATCTCATTGCCAATGCCGCTGAAACCGCCGTTACCGTGCTGGTCAGAGGCGAAAGCGGCACGGGTAAGGAATTGGTCGCCAAGGCCATTCATGACCTCAGCGTACGCAAAAATGCCCCCTTTTTAGCCATCAACTGTGCGGCGTTATCCAGCAATTTACTGGAAAGTGAATTATTCGGTCATGTACGCGGCGCATTTACAGGCGCGATAAAAGATCACAGCGGACTTTTTCAACGAGCGCATGGCGGTACATTATTTTTGGACGAAGTCGCTGAACTGCCGCTCGAACTGCAAGCAAAATTACTGCGCGTTATTCAGGAAAGAAATTATATCCCTGTGGGCGGAGATTGCTCTGTAAGCGTCGATGTGCGAATTATAGCAGCTACCCATAGGTCTCTGCGAGAAGAGGTCAGGAACGGGCGTTTTCGTGAGGATTTGATGTATAGATTGCGGGTTGTCCCCATCTTTTTGCCACCGCTGAGAGAACGCCGTGAAGATATTGGTTTATTAATCTGGCATTTCATACAACTGCACAATACGGCTAATTTCAGAAAAATTGAAAAAATAGAGCCTTCCGCCATGCGCACCTTACTCGACTACTCGTGGCTGGGAAATGTGCGCGAATTACAAAATGTCGTCGAATATGCGTTTGCCGTAGGGCGTGGCACAACACTCCGTCTTTCGGAACTCCCTCCCGAATTCAGAGATTCACGGCGCATTGAACAACCTGCTAAACACACGCTATTGCTGTCAGACGAACAAGAAGCCGCCGCTATACGTCAGGCACTTGAACAAAGCAACGGCAAAGTCAGCCTTGCCGCACAATTAGCGGGCATGAGTCGAGCCACTTTTTGGCGTAAACGTAAACAGCATTCACTGTAACATTTTAGCCACATAAACCTTGACAAACTATGTTACATTTTTGGCAACTGACTAAAAAATAGTCAGTTACCAACTTTTATGCCCAATGATGTTGTCTATGTACCGTGTTGTTATTCACAAAAACCGTTGTGGATAACTTTGTGTATAAAAGCCGATTTCCTGTGGATAACTCTGTGGATAATCTGTGTATAACTTTTCATCCCAAACTTATCCACAAGTTATCCACAGAGTATGGCACTTTATCCACAGGGTTATCCACAGGAAAAACACATAATAAGAAATTGATTTTTAAAGTAAACTACTAAGTTATCCACAAAAAAACCTCTCCCTAATAGTAATAAGATAAAGATAAAAGAAATATATATTATGAAATTTATAATCAATCGAGAACAACTTTTAACCCCGTTACAACAAATCGTCAGCGTTATAGAAAAACGCCAAACCATGCCGATACTTGCCAACGTGTTAATTGAAATCCAAGACGACCAACTTACACTCACAGGCACAGACTTAGAAATTCAAATTATCGCCCGACTCAACATCGACTCCGCAACCGCAGGATCAATTACCGTCCCCGCCAGAAAATTTTTAGACATCTGTCGATTATTACCCAGCGGTGCAGAAATAAAATTTGAACAACACGACGACAAAGTAAAAATAGCCTCCAGCCGCAGCCGTTTTTCGCTAAGCTGTCTGCCCGCCGATAATTATCCAGAATTTTCTGAAACCGAATTAGAAAATCAATTTTTTATCAAAGCAGGTCAATTTAAAAAAGCATTAGATAAAACCTTGTTTTGTATGGCAAATCAAGATGTTAGGTATTATTTAAACGGCTTATTGCTGCATATTTCTAACAGCCGTTTAGAATTAGTTGCCTCAGATGGACACCGATTATCCATTTATGAAGACCAATTAGAACAAGCCACAGGCTTTGAAGCACGCATTATTTTACCCAGAAAAGGCGTTTTAGAGCTAAATCGCCTGCTTGATGACCCCGAAATCGAATTAAAAGTTGAATTTTCCAGCAATAATATTCGTATTTCCATCAAAAATCTGGTTTTTTCAGCCAAATTAGTCGATTCAAAATACCCCGATTTTGGCAAAGTATTCCAACAAGACTTCTTTAATAAGATTCAAATTGACAAACAACTGCTTAAAAACGCATTAACCCGCGTAGCTATCTTATCCAATGAGAAATTCAAAGGCGTAACCTTTGACATGACTGCCGATAGCCTGCGCATCAGCACGCACAACCCAGAACACGACGAAGCAGAAGAAGAATTAGCCATTGAATACACAGGCGATCCCTTATCCATCGCTTTCAATGCCCAATACCTACTCGATGCAGTTTCAAATTTAGATTCTGAATACGCCGTACTCACTATCGCCAGCAACGCCAGCAGTTGCTTTATCGACGAACCCGACGGCTGTGCCTATAAATTCATCGTTATGCCCATGCGCTTATAATCAATGTAGCTAAAAAGTGAAACACCGCACACAATGTTCCACGTGGAACATTGTTGTGTGGATAACTAAGACATCTCAACTAAAAACAACTGTCATTATCCGTTTTACTCCTTATATATATAGGCGACGAAAAAACCATGACTAAAATCACCCGACTATCACAACTGGATTTAAACAGGACTTATACCTACGCTGATTATTTAACATGGCGATTGAATAAAACGGTGGAGCTTATCAAGGGCAAAATTATGTTGATGTCGCCTGCACCTAATCTAAAACATCAAAGCATTTCAGGGCAACTGCACGGTTTATGTTTCAATTATTTTAGACGCAAGACCTGCCGACTATTTGCCGCCCCGTTTGATGTACGTTTAATCGACGTAACAAAATCAGCAAAGGCTAATAAAGATATTTTCACCGTTGTTCAGCCAGACTTATGTGTTATCTGTGATCCTAAAAAATTGGATAGCAAAGGATGTTTAGGCGCACCTGATTGGATAATTGAAATATTATCCAAAGGCAACTCAAAAAAAGAAATGCAAACTAAGTACGCACTTTATGCAGAAAGCGGCGTAAAAGAATATTGGATTATTTATCCATACGAAGAAGCCGTCCATCAATTTGTGTTAAATGAAGCTGACAATCACTATCAACTCATGGCTATGTTTTCAGGTGAAGACATTGCCAGTCCTTATTTATTTCCAGATTTGGAGATTGATTTGCGGGAGGTGTTTAGGGATTAATACGCAGCTATGAGCTACGTCCGTGGGAATAGATTTCTACCGTCTCAACGGTGCATGGATGATATTGAGTTAACAATGGCATTCCTAGACCAGAGATACTGTGAAAATATTCAAAAACCATCAAAATGTTATTCTTTAACTTATTGATTTATATATAATACGGTAGTCAAAATTCATGATTTTTGACTACAAAATCGAATACTTTCACAGTCTCCAGAGCGTAGGAACAATATAATTTAAAATGGTTATTGCAATATGAAACATAAGATTAAATCAAGTGCGCTATTTTCTCGCTGTAAGCCATCACCACAACACCGATATATACTTGAACGAACTTGGGATAAAAGCAAAGATGTATATTTAGTTATTTGTTTAAATCCTTCACATTCTAATTCAATAAGAACAGATCAAACGGTAGATTTTCTAATTGGCGTAGTTGATGAACTTGGAGGTGGTTCTTTACTTGTTGCAAATTTATTTTCAAAAATAGCAGGAAATTTTGGAGTTTTAAAATCATGTTCTAATCCAAATAATCCGATAAATGACCGTGCAATAAAAAAACTTGAGCAAAAAGCAAATACGATAATAGTAGCTTGGGGAAAGGATGGAAAATATCAGGGACGTGACAATGTAGTAGTTGGATTTCTTAATCAACCACTTTATTGCTTTGGAAAAAATAAAGATGGTAGCCCAACTCACCCAAAATTACTGCAACTCAAGCAATTACCCATAAGTTTACAAATATGGTGAAAACGCGTAATTAGCTCGTAGGTTGGAGTGAGGTACGAACCCCAACAAAAACAAGCGACTATGTGTAAATGTTGGGGTTCGTATCTCACTCCAACCTACAAATTTTGCAGAACATAAAAATGAACACACAGCCGTTTTTCAAAAATACTCGAAATAATAAAGGAGTTTAAACATGACTGATATTGAAGAACTTGAAGCTCAAGTTAGCGATTTACCTAATGAAAAATTAGCGATATTTCGTGACTGGTTTTATCAATTTGAAGATGAACTGTGGGACAAAAAAATTGCGGCAGATTTTCGTGCGGGAAAATTAAATCATCTGATTGAAAAAGCGCGTCTTGAATTGTCTCAAGGCAAGGCGCGTGAGATTTGAAACACTATACTTCATCCGATTTTTGGCAGTGCTACGAAAAACTACCGATAGACATCAAAGAACTGGCGGATAAAAACTATCAGCTTCTGAAAGAAAATCCACGTCATCCTTCCTTGCAGCTAAAACGTATCGAAGAGCTTTGGTCTGTGAGGATAGGATTACGTTATCGCGCTATCGGCATTGATGCACCAGACGGCATCCAATGGATTTGGATTGGTAGTCATGCTGAATACGATCAAATCATTGGATAAATGCGCCCCTATCCTACCTAAGCTATACCGCCAATAGTGTATAATTACCCCATCATAAACAAACACATACCGCGTCAAAATCCAGATTAAAAAATGTTCCACGTGGAACATCGCAACACAACACAAACAATGTTCCACGTGGAACATTCATGTAACAACAGGAAAACAAAGACTCATGACTAACGCTAACGATCATTACGACAGTACCAATATTCAGGTTTTAAAAGGTTTGGACGCAGTCAGAAAGCGTCCCGGTATGTATATCGGCGACACCGATGATGGCTCTGGTTTGCATCACATGGTTTTTGAAGTTGTGGATAACTCCATTGATGAAGCCTTGGCGGGGTATTGCAAAGAAGTTCGGGTGACGATTCATAGCAATGGTTCTGTGACGGTTTCCGATGATGGGCGCGGCATTCCTGTCGATATACATGAAGAAGAAGGTATTTCTGCCGCCGAGGTTATTATGACCGTGCTTCATGCGGGCGGTAAATTTGATGACAATTCTTATAAAGTGTCAGGCGGTTTACACGGTGTTGGGGTGTCGGTAGTAAATGCTTTATCAGAAGAATTAAATCTGGAAGTGCGCAGAAATGGGCAGTTATACAAACAAAAATATGTGATGGGTAATCCAGTTGCACCCTTAGCTTCAGTCGGTGCGGCGGAAGGTTCTGGGACTTCAATTAATTTTAAACCCAGCGGCGCGACCTTTACCGACTTGGAATTTCATTACGATATTCTGGCAAAACGCCTACGCGAATTGTCGTTTTTAAATTCAGGTGTGCGTATCAGTTTGAATGATGAGCGCAATGACCGCCAAGATGTATTTGAATTTGAAGGCGGTATCAGCGCATTTGTTACCCATTTGAATAAAAATAAAACCCCGTTATTTCCCGATGTGTTTTATTTCATTGCTGAAAAAGAAGGCGTAACCGTTGAAGTTGCGATGCAGTGGAATGACTCGTATCAAGAAAATGTATTTTGTTACACCAACAATATTCCCCAACGCGACGGCGGCAGTCATTTGGCAGGTTTTAGAGGCGCGTTGACGCGCACCATTAATCAGTACATCGAAGCCAGCGGCGCAGCGAAAAAAGAAAAAGTATCGACTACTGGTGATGATGCTAGAGAAGGTTTAACGGCGGTGTTGTCGGTCAAAGTGCCTGATCCTAAGTTCTCATCACAAACCAAAGATAAGCTGGTGTCTTCCGAGGTGAAGCCGTTAGTTGAATCAACGATGAATGAAAAGCTGCAAGAATTTTTATTAGAAAAGCCGCAAATTGCGAAAACGATTGTCGGTAAAATTATCGACGCGGCACGAGCCAGAGAAGCGGCGCGTAAAGCCCGCGAAATGACCCGCCGTAAAACCACGCTGGATATTGCAGGTCTTCCGGGAAAATTGGCGGATTGCCAAGAGAAAGACCCTGCGTTATCTGAACTGTTTTTAGTGGAAGGGGATTCAGCGGGTGGTTCGGCTAAACAAGGCAGAGACCGCCGCACCCAAGCCATTTTGCCGTTAAAAGGTAAAATTTTAAATGTGGAAAAAGCCCGTTTCGACAAAATGATTTCCTCGGAAGAAGTCGGCACACTCATCACTGCGTTGGGTTGCGGCATCGGTAAAGATGAATACAATTTAGAAAAACTGCGTTATCACCGCATTATTATCATGACCGATGCGGACGTGGACGGTTCACATATTCGTACTTTATTGCTCACTTTCTTTTATCGCCAATTGCCTGAAATTGTGGAAAAAGGCTATATCTATATTGCTCAGCCGCCGTTATATAAAGTCAAAAAAGGCAAGCAAGAGCATTACGTTAAAGATGATGCCCAGTTGAATGAATACCTGATTCAGCTTGCTTTGGACAAAGCACAGTTATTTACCGATGCGGCAACACCGCCGATTCAAGGCGCGGGTTTAGAAAAACTGGCGAATGAATACGTTGGTGTGGTTGAAGTGGTTAATCGTTTAGCGCGTCGTTACGATCATGTGTTTCTGGAACAGCTCGCTATGATGAGCGTGATTAATGACGATATTAAACAAGATGAACAACAGTTAAGCGCGTGGTTTGCAACGATGCAACAGCGTCTGGTGGACTGTGATAGCAAGGCAATTTTTACCATTACACTAGATTATAAATCCAGTCAGGATTTCTCCGTCACCATGACGAAACGCCTGCACGGAATTACCAAAACTTTTGTGTTACCTTCAACATTCTTTAACGGCAAGGATTATCAAAAAATCGCACAATACGCGCAAAACACGGCGGGAATGTTCAGCGAGGCTTCTTTTATGCAAATGGGCGAACGTCAATACCCCGTGCAGGATTTCAAACAAGCCTTTGACTGGATGATGAAAGAAATCAAAAAAGGTCAGCATATTCAGCGTTACAAAGGTCTGGGTGAAATGAATCCTGAGCAATTATGGGAAACCACACTGGATGCCAATAACCGCCGTTTGCTACAAGTACGTATTGAAGATGTGATTGCCGCCGATGAAATATTCACCACGCTCATGGGTGATGTGGTCGAACCGCGTCGTGATTTTATTGTGGCGAATGCGTTGAATGTAGGTGTGTTGGATGTGTAGTTGTCGGTAAATTAACAGTTATTTCTATAGATTGGGTTGGGGTAGCTGCAATCCACTCTATGCAGAAAAGAGGTTAAATATGATTGAGTTAAACGAAGTAAGCGATAGCGCATTAGTGTTAGAAATTTATCGCCGCATTAAAGGTGAATCGGAAATGCACAATCATCTTAACTATTTATATCGTGCGGCATTGCGTCCTGTTTATAGCTTTTTTGATAAGCAAAACATTGATGAAGCCAATATCAGGATGTATCAATTGCCAAACTGGGAGCAATTGGAAGCTGAGCGTGATGAGGTACTAGCCTATTTTCCTGATGCAACAGAGTAACAATAAAGTTTTGACTTTTGAACATGATTGCCCGTCCTTTAAAGGACGTGCAGTCATTCATACTCTTGTAACTGATTTAACCCACTACCTGATTTTTCAGCCTAAATTTAAGTAGACTGGGATTCGCTACACGCTGGATATTTAGTTAATAGTAATTCTACGGTCACGTTCTCAAGTTAAACTCTTAGGTTAGGCGTGCATTTTCTTACACGCTATTTCTCTCCAACCTTTAGCCTTCATCATTATGAATAATAAAATTTACGCTTTACTGATTGCCCAGTTTTTATCCGCGTTTGCCGATAATGCGATTTTGTTCACCGTGATTGCTATTGTGATGCAATCGGGAACGCAGCCCAGTTGGTACATACCTGCATTACAAAGTGTGTTTCTGATTGCTTATGTTGTATTAGGGCCTTGGGTGGGTGGTTTTGCCGACCATCATGCCAAATCGCGGGTGCTGATTATTGCCAATTTTATTAAAGCAATAGGTGCGGGGTTACTGTTACTGAATGTTGAACCCTTGATTGCTTACTGTATTGTTGGTGTCGGTGCGGCAATTTACAGCCCTGCAAAATACGGTATTTTGCCTGAATTGGCAGGACATGAAGCGTTAGTGAAAGTTAACAGCTGGATTGAAGGCTCTACCATTTTGGCGATTTTAACGGGTATGAAAATAGGTGCGATGATTGCCGATCACTCAACCCAAACGGCGTTGGTAATGACGATTGTGTTATTCATTGTTTCGGCATTAACCACCTTGGTATTACCTGTAAAAGTGACTAAAAAAACCAGTACCGAGAATGCGTTGGTTGAATTTGGTAAGCAAATGGCGTTATTTTTTACTACGCCACGCTCACGGTTTGCGGTATTAGGCGGTTCATTATTCTGGGCGACGGCGGCGAGTTTGCGTGTTATTTTAGTTGTTTGGGCTCCTCTCATTTTACTGTCAAAAAATGCCAGTGAAATTGCCGACTTAACTTTATATCTCACTATCGGCATTATCGTGGGTTCAATCATTGTCCCGTACCTGATACCGCTTGAATATTTACGTCGTGCCAGAGTGCCTGCGTATCTTATGGCACTGTGCATTGTCGCACTCAGTTTTACCAATCATGTTATGTCGGCTCAAGCGGTGTTATTTGTTATCGGAGTCGCGGGCGGCTTGTTTATCGTACCGATTAACGCAGCCTTACAGGAACAAGGACAACAAACCATCGGTAGCGGTAGTGCTGTCGCTTTGCAAAACTTTTTTCAAAATCTGGCAATGTTATTGGCAGTAGGAACTTATACGTTCGCCGCTTCGAAACAAGTAGATCCTGTCATGGCGATGTTGGTTTTAGGCGTGTCGGTGTTTATTGCAACATTATTAGTGTCGTTGAGTTTGCCTGATAAGAATGCTAAATGATAAGAAGCTGGAGCTTCCAAATGAAGTTCCCAAGCGTTTCAGCTTGGGAACTAATAGAGCGGACTTTTAAAGAAACTGCGACGGCGAAAAAAATCGTGATTCAGGTTGTTGCTCACAAATAACCAGAGCTTTGTGAAAACAATCATCGGCGGCAACAGGCCCTGATACTTCACATAAAGCCATATAAACTAAATGCACCAAGCGCGTTAATGTCTGCTGGCTTAAGTTTTCAGACCACAGCAAATTATAGTGATTACTTACCCATTGTTCGATATAGCTTGTCAGGTCTTGTGATTTCAGTTTTTTGTCGGTGACCAATTCTGACAACATAGAAAATAATTCCTTTTTATCGGTGGTATAGTCGATAACAAGGCGCATGAAGCTGATAAAAACCAAGGTATACGCGGGTGCATCGGGCAGTATTTTTGTGTCGGATTCAGAAATGTTGTTAACGACTTCAACGTGCAGTATTTGTTCTGCAATCAGCAATGATAAGGGGTCAATGTCTGATAACTCGGTTTTTTGGGACACCAGTTTATGAAGTGTATTGAACAGTGTTTTCTGCATTTGCAACTCTATATCAAACTGCATACAGATTTTTGCCACATACGCCATTAAATTGATAGTGCCGTCCAGTTGAAACTCATGCTCTAATATTTCAATGGATTGAACCAATTGCGCCTGAGATAAACACGGCTCAAAACAAAGCCACGCGGCTTGTCTTCTGTGTTTTTTCATGTCCATAATGCCCATCCTCGTTATGCTTCGTTAGAATCCAAACGCTTTTGAAATTCGGGATAGCCAACTTCATAATGTTCGGTGTAATCCAAGCCGCGTTGTTCGTGTAGCGTTGAAGCTCTAATGCCCAAAAATTTATCCAGTAGTTTAAAAATGATAAATGCCAATGGAAAAACCCATAAAAAACACGCGACCACACCTGCACATTGCACCAGTAATGCCATGAAACTAAAATCGCCGCGTGGAAATAATGCCACCGCCAGCGTTCCCCATATTCCTGTAATACCATGCACAGATACCGCACCGACCACATCATCGAGTTGTAAACGGTCTAAGAAATCCACACCTATGCAGTAAAAAATACCCCCTGCAAAGCCCACAATGATTGCACTTAACGGTGAAAAATGTGCGACTCCTGCGGTGATGCTCACTAAGCCCGCAATACTGCCATTAACCGTTTTTGACAATAAAACCGATTGCTTTTTAAATGTCATAAAACACAGCGCACCCAATGCGCCTGCACTACCGCCTAAATGGGTATTGAATAAAATCATCCCTAAGTTATCCGTTTCTAAACTGCCGATACTGCCGCCATTAAAGCCGAACCAACCCATCCATAAAATAAATGCACCCAACACGACCAAGGTTAAGTTATGACCGGGTATTTCGCGGGCTTCACCTTTTCTTGAATAGCGTCCCAAGCGTGGCCCTAATACCATGATGCCCGCTAAGGCACACCAACCACCAATTGAATGTACAACCGTTGAGCCTGCAAAATCAATAAACCCCAATTGTTTTAACCAGCCATTATCATTCCATACCCAATTTCCGAAAACAGGGTAAATAATGCCCGATACCGCAGCACTAAAAAGAAGGTAGCTGGTAAAATGAATGCGCTCTGCCACCGCACCACTGACTATTGTGGCTGCTGTCGCTGCAAACATCGTTTGATAGGCTAAATGAATCGCTTTACTACTGCTGAGATTATCAGGAAAAAACAGGCTAGTGCCTACCCAACCGTGCAGACTGTCACCGTACATTAAGCCGTAACCCACGACCCAAAAAATGATTGCCCCCAAGCACATATCCATGTAATTTTTCATCATTACATTGACTGCGTTTTTCGCGCGAGCCGCCCCCGCTTCCAGAAAAGCAAAGCCTGCTTGCATAAAAAACACCAGTATTACGCAAACCGCTGTCCAAATAACCTGTAATTCACTCATCTACTGACTCCATTGCTGATAAAAATCGTTGTTACGATGTAATAAGCAATAATCATACCGCATTATAAATATTTGATTTATAAGTAATAATTATAAAATGGAGATCAATATGGAGAAAGAGCGCACCATATAATGGTGCAAAGCGCGTACCAATGCCCTATTGCAAGGCATTACTGTTTAATACGGATAAACGCTAAGCAGTATGATGCCAGCCGCGTAGAAATATTCTGAGCAATAACACCACGGATGCTTCTGGGTCACGATCGGGTGATAATAAACAGATACCCTGAATGCCTTGCCAAAGTGCGTACACGGTTTGCTTTTGTTCTGGGCTGGTGAGGGTGAAGTAAGCCGCGAATTGCTGGAAAAGCACATCCAGTTGGGCTTGATACCAGTCGGGTAATTGCTTGGATTCAGGCGTAAAAATCATACGCCAACGCTGAGAATTGGTGCGGGCGTACTGTAAATAGGCGTTGAGCCAAATTTCAATATCGCCTGTACTGGTAATAGGTTGTAAGCGGGTGGTGATGTCTTCTAGCGTGCGGGCGTTGAGGTGGAAGATTAACTCGGCGCGGCTGGCAAATACCATATAAATACTACCGACCGTGTAGCCCATTTCCATGGCAATTTTGCGAATGGTGAGAGCAGCAAAGCCTTCTTCGTTGATAATGGTTTCAGCGGCATTCAACACCAGTGCTTTGAGTTCTATTAAGCTGTGTTCGTTTCGTCTTGCCATTGAGTGTTATTTATTGCCGCGTTAAAATCTGGCTTTGATGAATGTGAGAGTGCGGCTGGAGTAGCCTGAAAATGCTGTGATAGGTTGGCGGAGCGGACGGGGCTCGAACCCGCGACCACCGGCGTGACAGGCCGGTATTCTAACCAACTGAACTACCGCTCCGTTATGTAGCCGCGTATTTTATAACATCTTCGCTATTCGTCAAGCGTTCAATTGCTGGTCGATGCTAATAAGATGATATAAAATTGTATTTTTTTATTAGCTAATTAATTTTATGGTCTGCAAAACAAATTCTCCCCTGCCGCTGGATGTGGAAGCGGGACAAACGTATGGCTGGTGCAGCTGTAGTTTGAGTCAAACGATGCCGTTATGTGATCGTTCACATCGAGACCGTTCCGATAAAAAATCGGTTAAATTTGTCGCTGAAGAAACCAAGCGCATTTATTTATGCGGTTGTTGCGAAACAAAAACCCCACCATATTGTGATGCCAGTCATTGCAAACTGAGTTAAGGCTATGGGAATTGAAATAGAACACAAATTTTTACTGGCAAATGATGACTGGCGTGAGTGCGTCACCCATTCGGTACGTTACCGCCAAGGCTATTTAAGCTCGCAAGCCACCAGCTCTATTCGCGTCCGTATCAGTGATGAGCACGCATGGTTGAATATCAAATCGGCCACCATCGGTACGCACCGCCATGAATATGAATATGAAATTCCTCTAGCCGATGCCGATGAGATTTTGACCAATCTGTGTCGCAAACCGTTAATTGAAAAAACGCGGCATTTTGTGCAGGACAACGGGCATACTTGGGAAATTGATGAATTTGACGGTGATAATCAAGGGCTGATTGTTGCCGAAATTGAATTATCCGCCATCGGTGAAAACTTCGTAAAACCCGTCTGGTTAGGCGTGGAAGTCACCGATGATATGCGCTATTACAATAACAATTTATCACAACACCCCTATTCAGAGTGGAATGTAACGTTGTGAACAAGTGGCTGTGTGTGGCGTTGATGCTGGTCTCCAATGCCTGTTTTGCGGACAGTCTGCATGACGCGCTGAACAGCATTGAATCGGAATGGGCGACTATTCATTACGGTTTACCGAAAGCCAAACAACAAATCGCCTACCCTGCCCTGCTTGATAAAATCAAACCGCTGACTGCACAGTATCCGAATGATGCAGGGGTTATTTATTGGCAAGCCTTGGTGAAAGCCTCCTATGCGAATTATCAAAATCCAGTGGCGGCGTTACAGGCGGTACACGAAGTACGCGATTTACTGACCAAAGCCATTGCCATTAATCCGCAAGTGATGAACGGCGCGGCATACATTGTTTTAGGCACGCTGTATGACAAAGTACCCAGCTGGCCGATTGGTTTCGGTGATGATAATACCGCTAAATCTATGCTGGAAACGGCGTTAAAAATTAACCCCAATGGCATCGTCAGTAATTATTTTTACGGTCAGTTTTTGTTGACGCACGATGACGAACCAGCCGCTGAACGCTATTTTAATAAAGCCCTCGCCGCACCGATACGCGCGGAACAAATTTATGCCGATTCGCAAATGCGTCATAACGTAGAGCGGGAATTAAAAAAACTGCACCCTTTATCTCAGGGTAGTCATTAATATGTGGACAGGAAAACTCGCGGTACTTTATGAAGAACAAGGCGATAGGCTGGTGTTTCAACACTTGGCGGAACGCTTGAATGTGCCGTTACGCGACACCACGCAGAGCGATGTATTCGCCGACCCGTTTTTTTTATGCTGGCGTGATGGTTGTTTGAAATTACTGGATAGAGAACTGCTAAGAAAAGGCGGCTTAACTGTTGATATAGAACCGCGCAACGGCGAACAACGCTCCTATCCCGCGCCCAAACAAGGCGCGTTAGCCCAAGCCTTAGGGCGCAAAACCAGAACCGTGGTCGATGCCACCACAGGCTGGGGGCAAGACAGCTTGTTTATGTTTCGCATGGGCTATCAGGTCAGCTGTATCGAACGCTCACCGATTATGGCTGAATTATTGGCGGACGGTTTTCATCGCCTCAATCAACAAGACTGGATGCAACGCCTGCAATTATCTGCTCCAGAGTTATCCACAGGCAATGCGATTGAATTATTAGCCGCCTTGGAAACACCGCCCGATTGTATTTATCTTGATCCGATGTTTCCGCCGAAACGCAAAAAATCGGCATTAGCCAAAAAAGCAATGGTAGTTCTGCGCGATTTATTGGGTGATGATACCGACAAAGACCAGCTGTTTACTGCCGCGTTACAGGCCGCAGGTAAGCGCGTAGTGGTCAAAAGCCCCGATGATGCTGAACCCTTAGGTGGCAAACCTAATGAGAGTTTTTCGGGAAAATTAGTGCGTTATGATATTTATTTGAAGGGTTGAATATGTCCGATTGGCAAGATGTAATAGCTGAATCCGCTCTCGCTGAGGGTGAAAATACCGTGGTTGATGTTGATGGTACTGATGTCGCCATTTTTAAAATTGACGGTCAATGTTATGCCATTGCCGATGTGTGTTCCCACGATGGCGGTGAAATTGCCAGCGGCATCGTTGACGGTGATGAAATTATCTGCCCCCGCCACGGCGCACGGTTTTGTATTAAAACAGGTGCAGTCACAGCCCCGCCCGCTTATGAAGACATCGACTGTTTTCCTGTGCGTATTGAACAAGGCAAAATACAGGTGCGCGATAATCGTTGGGATTAACGCTTACCATTTTCTCAGTCTACTGCATTGGGAATAATCGCCACTAAATCGGTGACACCGACATCCACCCCCGCCTGTGATAATAAGGTGGTCACCTGCCCTCGATGATGGGTTTGATGATTGAAAACGTGCATCAACAAATTGAACAAATGCTTTGTTGATGCAATACCTTTTGAGTTGCGATAACTCAACATCAGCTCAAGTTCCGCGACAGTCATAGAGTGCGCCAACTCACAGAATAAGTTATCCACAATTTTCCGATACGCATACAGTTCGTCGATAGTCGGAAACAAGATGGCATCCAATGATTCAGCGTTCCGATAATCGAGCCAAAAAAAGCCCCGCGATTTTTTGCCAGTTCTTTTGTGGATAACTTTAGTGCCGCATCGTATAACTTATTATTCATCCATTGATTGTACTGTGCCATCAGGCATAAATGGTCGGTCAGCTGCATGGATTATTGTTCCAAAGTCATCAAGGTTTTTCCTGCGCAGCGAATGACTTTTCAAGTATCTAGCGGTTAGTAATCACTGAAAAAGTCAGCCGATGTTCGGGGGCGTGGGTTTTTATTAGACCACTCATGTTAAAAAACCAAAAATATCAGTGATTTTGTTTGGTTATCAGGGGGGATTACTCAGTATTTGTCAAGCTATTGTACAAGTGTTGTGATATAGTAAACAAATTGTCTTTAATTAAGAAGTAAGCAAATGGATGACTATAATAAAAACTCTGCACAATATTTGATTGGTACGGTTTCTAAACGGTCTGGAGTTAAGTCTGATTTAGTCAGGGCGTGGGAACGTCGCTATCAGGCAGTAACGCCCACGCGCACCGAGGGTGGACATCGCGTTTATACCGATCAGGATATTGCTCGCCTTAAATTACTGAATCAAGCAACCAGTCATGGACACAGTATCAGTCAGATTGCCCAGTTTTCACTGGATGAATTGAAGCGATTGTTACAGCAGGAGGAAACACAAAACTACGCGCCTATCAGCCTGACGGGTGATAAACAATTTTTGGCAGAGGATTATATTGAGAAATGCTATGCCGCTGTGTTGGCATTTGATGCCAGAGCGTTGGAATCGCATTTTGAAAATGCCATTGTTGAATTGCAATCACAAGCCTTTATTGAAGATTTACTCACGCCTTTATTAGCGCGCATTGGCGAACGATGGAAAAAAGGCGAACTCCGACCGATTCATGAACACATGACTTCATCGGTTATTCGCTCACTCACTTATATTTTACGCAATAACAGCCCTTGCCCTGCTCATGCGCCCCGCATGGTGGTTAGTACGCCGATAGGTCAGCTGCATGAATTAGGAGCGTTACTCGCTGCCATTATGGCTGAACTTAATGGTTGGCAGGTGACGTATCTAGGAGCTAATTTAGCCGCCGAAGAAATTGCCGCCGCCGTTAAGTTTACCCACGCAAAAGCAGTGACTATCAGTATCAGTTTTAATACAGACGATCATGTTGTCCCCAAGGAAATGAGACGTTTAAGAAAATTGGTCGGTACGGGGGTGGCAATCATTGTCGGCGGCAGGTCTGCTGCTTATTATGAAGCGGTATTTGAAGAGGTGGGGGTGTTAAAAATTGAAAGTTACGCGCATTTCAGGGTTATTCTTGACCAGCTGGCGGGAGCTGTTTAGGCAGGATGACTGAGTTGGCGCAACTCATATCACGCCAACTCAACTCATTTACTTTAGTTCGCTATGCTCATGCTTACCACTGTCTGTTACGACGACGTTTTTTGATTTTCTTAACGGGAGTTTCAGGGGTAGGCACTACTACAGGCGCAGGTACTACAGGCGCAGGTACTACGGGTGTAGGAGCAGGTACTACGGGTGTAGGAGCAGGTACTACGGGTGTAGGAGCAGGTACTACGGGTGTAGGAGCAGGTACTACGGGTGTAGGAGCAGGT
>JAURYI010000020.1 GCA_030654015.1 Methylococcales bacterium
TTTTGTTCTCTTTCTTGTTAAATACGGAATCGCTTGGCGTTCCTCGCAACTGTTCGAGATGTAAAAAGTAAGGAAAGGCGACCTGCGCTCGCAGACGGTTTTATTTTCTTAAACCAAGGTCTTATCGGTCTACCTTTCCTCAGTTTTCATTAGCTCTCCTGAGCTAATCAAAACTCATTATGTTGCCTTATGTTTAACATACAAGGTCTTGAAGACCTCGCAGGTTTTTATGTCTACAACAAGGCTTTAATTTCAGGCACACACGAACCGCAGTTCGTTCCTGCTTTCAAACACTGCCCGACTTGTTGATGCGTGCTGAAACCGTGTTCTTTTATCGCGGCTTTAATGGTTTTTTCACCGACATTAAAACAGGCGCAGATAATCGCACCGACATCCGCACCGCCTAACGGTGGTTTGCCTGTCAGTAATGCCATACGTTCAGATTTCGTGAGTTCAGGTTTGGCAAACAAACTGCTCAACCAGTTACGCTCAGCAAGATGATGATCGGGTGCGATAAAAATCACGGTGTCCAGTTGATTATTCACCAGCCGTGCGGTGCGGTAGATGCCCTTCGCGCTATCTTGATATTCTTGCCATTGCGGTGGTGCATCTACCTTGCTGTTAATGTACTCGTGCCAATCATCGGGTAAGGTACTGCCTGCCAATTCATAACGATAAAAACCGTCAAGTTTACTTTTTATCCAATAGTCCGCCTCGGTGAGTTGTATTTCGTGGCGTGACAGGATAAAGCCTTGCCATAAAGGGGTGTAAGGTTTGATACGCACGGGGGTATGTTTGCTTTCAGGTTGTTTGGAAATCGGGTCAACCTCAGGATTGACCAACGCGCCCATGCGTCCATGACTGGCGTATTGCGCTGTCCAGTGCATCGGTACAAAGACATTGCCTTGCGTTTGGTTGTCGGTAATTTGCACACGCGCTATCATCGAACCCCATTCGCTTTCCAGCATAGCCAAGCTATTGGCGGGTAATCCATACTGTGCGGCATCGGCAGGATGAATGTCGATAAACGGTTCAGGTTTATGGCGATTCAATTTTGCCGCCAGTGCGGTGCGCGTCATGGTGTGCCATTGGTCACGCAAGCGTCCTGTATTTAAAATCAGCGGGTAATCGGCAGTGGGTGGATTGACAGGCGGACGTGGGGTAACGGCGACAAATTGCGCCTTACCCGACGGGGTAAAAAATTGTCCATCAGCAAAAAAGCGCGCCCTGCCTTGTGGATATTGGGCATTAATCGGCCATTGCGTGGGTTGGAATTGTTCATAATCAGTCGCGCTTATATCGGCAAGCGCGGAGATGTCAAAATCGCGTTGTCCGTTATTTTCAAAGCCTGATAACGCGGCGTGTTCGCGGAAAATATCGACAGGACTTTGATAATTGAATGCAGCGGCAAAACCCATACGGTGTGCAATTTGGGTGATTATCCACCAATCAGGTTTGGCATCGCCTGCGGGTTGGAATAATGCGCGTTGCCTTGAAATACGCCGTTCTGAATTGGTCACTGTGCCGTCTTTTTCACTCCAGCCCTGCGCGGGTAATAATACATGAGCCAAGGCGGTGGTATCGGTGTCGGCGATACAATCAGACACCACGACAAATTCACAACTTCGCAACGCCTGTTTGATTTTATCGGCATTGGGCAAACTCACTACAGGATTAGTACCCATAATCCAAACGGCTTTGATTTTACCTGCATGGATGGCATCGAATAACGCAACGGCGGGTAAGCCTGCCTGCGTGGTGATGTCGGGTGCGTTCCAAAAACGGGCGACAGTATCGGCATCGCTGAACTCAATATGCGCGGCGAGTTGGTGTGATAAACCACCGACTTCCCGCCCGCCCATTGCATTAGGTTGTCCTGTTAATGAAAACGGCCCGCTACCGACTTTGCCGATTCTGCCTGTGGCTAAGTGGCAGTTGATAATGGCGTTGACTTTATCGCTGCCCGATGAGGATTGATTGATGCCTTGGCTGTACAGGCTTAATACTTTGTTGGTGGTGGTGAACCAATCATAAAAACGTTGTACGTCCTGTACACTGAGATGACAGTGTGCGGCGACTTGCTCTATCGAGTAACCGTGATTGATGTTGCCTAATGCAGAACCGAACCCTTCGGTATGGGCTTGGATATAGGCTAAATCCAGCGCGTTGTTATGGTAAAGATACGACAGCAAGCCATTGAATAACCACGCATCACTGCCGCTGGCTAACGGTAAATGCAAATCGGCAATATCACAACTGGCAGTACGGCGCGGGTCGATAACGACAATTTTTAAGGCGGGATTGGCTTCTTTGGCGGCGCGTATGCGTTGAAAACTGACAGGATGACACCATGCGGCATTGGAACCGATAAGAATAATCAGTTCCGCGTGTTCATAATCTTCATAACAGTTCGGTACGGTATCGGAACCGAAGGCGCGTTTATGTCCTGCTACGGAAGAGGACATACACAAACGGCTGTTGGTATCCATATTGCCGCTGCCGATAAAACCTTTCATCAGTTTGTTGGCGACATAATAATCTTCAGTCAATAACTGCCCTGAACCATAAAACGCCACCGCATCCTGCCCATGTTCGGCAATCACTTTGCTAAAAGTATCCGCTACTACGTCGAGTGCGTCCGTCCAACTGGTTTCACGTCCATAAACTCTCGGTTGTAATAGTCTGTTAGTCAGTTGAATGGTCTCGCCTAAGGCTGAACCTTTAGAACAAAGCCGTCCGAAATTGGCAGGATGGGTGATGTCTCCACTGATAATAAGCCGATGTTGTTGTTCATCGACGTTTGCACTAATGCCACAGCCGACACCGCAGTAGGGGCAAGTAGTTTGGATAATTCTGTTCATTTTATAAGTCAGGAACCGTCATCACGCCTTCGGCAACCATCACCGCCGAACCACCGACGCGAATGGTCAGCAACTTTTCGCCTTTGTGATCCATTTCTAAATTCAATACGCTGCGGCGATGCTGGTTGTCACCTCTATCGACCGCAAAGGTATAAGTGCCTTTTTGCATAAAATCAAACGAACACAAATACGAGGCGAACGCAGGCATGGCATTACCAACGGGCGGGTCTTCATACGCACCAATCTGTGAACCCAGCAAGCGCACATTAAAATCTGAATCGGTAAACGGGGTTTTGGGGGAAAACAGTAAAATTTCCTGTGCGGCAGTTTGCGGTGCGCTGGATTGATTCCACGCGGCATCGTTAAATTTAGCGTTGCGCACCGTTTCATATTGCCACACAGGAACGACCAGATAGGGTAATCCGCAGGAAACAAGGCGGGTACTGTATTTTTTATGATCCAGTTCTGACACCTCTATGGATAGAAAACGCGCCAGTTCATCATCACTGGGTGCAAAGCGGTCGATAATGGAGCTGACTCTGCGGGTGAATTGAATAAAGCCAGGTTTGCCATTGTCAGCGGTGACATTGACTTCCAACGGCCCTGCATATTGTTGAAATATAATTGAAGTCGTGGGTGCGTCTAAACGCAGTTCGCCACAACTGGCTAATACGAATGCAGTGGCAATCACTGGATGTCCTGCAAAATCCAGTTCAGTGAGCGGCGAAAAAATCCGCATCACGCGCATGGTACTTTGTTTATTCGGATGAAACACAAACACCGTTTCCGATAAATTCAATTCACGCGCTACCAACTGCATTTGGGTTTGGCTCAACCCTTCTGCATTGGGAAACACCGCTATTTGCGCACCGCTGAATATCTGCTTGGTGAACACATCAGCGATGTAATAGTGGTACTTCATGCGATTGCCTCGTGTTGCCGTGCGTTGGTGCTGGTTTCGATAATGTGCCGCAACAGCGAGACTGAGCGGGTATCGACTTCCACGCTGCCGTGATTGATACGACACGCATACACAGGCACAGCAATGGTTTCATCTTCTGTACAAATCCCTGTTTGTAAATCGAAATGCTGTTTGTATAACGGCGAAGCCACGACAGGATTGCCGTGCATATCACCGATAATACCGCGTGATAATACATTGGCTTTGCCGATGGGATCGTAATTACCTATCGCGTAAACAGCCGGCTCATGATCAGGCAGGTAAAAAATCGCTACCTGTAAGTCGTTCACCAAAGCACACACGCCCGAATTTTCTTGTAAATCAGTCACATTACACACATTTGTCCATTCCATCACGCCACCTCTACCAGATTAAAATGTTTGCGTTCATCTTCACGCGCTGGACGAATCTGTCCGCGTTCTTCCACAAATACCACGTTATCATCAGCTGCGTCACTATTAATAAAATGACGGAAGCGTTTGAGTTTGTTTTCATCTTCAATAGTGGTTTTCCATTCGCATTGATAAGTATCAATCACATACTGCATTTGCTCTTCCAATTGCTCACACAAGCCCAGTTTGTCTTCAATAACAACGGATTTGAGATAATCCAAACCACCTTCCATGTTTTCCATCCATACCGAGGTGCGCTGTAAACGGTCGGCAGTGCGCACATAAAAACTCAAGAAACGGTCGATGTATTTGATTAAGGTTTCTTTATCTAACGCGGTGGCGAATAAATCGGCGTGGCGTGGTTTCATGCCGCCATTACCGCAGACATATAAATTCCAGCCGTTTTCGGTGGCAATAATACCAACATCTTTACCTTGGGCTTCGGCACATTCACGCGTACAACCCGATACCGCAAATTTGATTTTATGCGGCGAACGCAAACCTTTGTAACGATTTTCCAGTTCAATCGCCAAGCTCACGCTGTCATCAACGCCGTAACGACACCAAGTGCTGCCGACACAGGATTTAACAGTACGCAGTGATTTACCGTAAGCGTGACCCGATTCAAACCCCGCGTCTATCAGCTCTTTCCAGATGAGCGGCAATTGTTCCAGCGTTGCACCGAATAAATCCACCCGCTGACCGCCAGTGATTTTGGTGTACAGTTTGTATTTTTTACCGACTTGCCCTAACGCAATCAGCATATCAGGGCTAATTTCCCCACCTGTAATGCGCGGCACGACAGAATAAGTCCCGTCTTTTTGTATGTTAGCAAGAAAATTATCATTGGTATCTTGTAAGCCCAGATGATCTTTTTCCAGAATATGTTCATTCCATTGTGAAGCGAGAATACTGCCGATTGTCGGTTTACAAATCTCACAGCCCAACCCTTTGCCGTGTTTGGCGATTAGGTCACTAAAGGTTTTTATCTGTTCCACACGCACTAATGCGTGCAGTTCTTGGCGCGTATAGGCAAAGTGTTCGCATAAATCAGTATTGACCGCATAGCCCTGTTTAGCCAGTTCGGAATTTAATACCGATTTCACCAGTGCAGCACAACCGCCACAACCTGTTATTGCTTGTGTGCTGGCTTTTAAATCGTCTACTGTCGTACAACCTGCTTCAATGGCGGTACAAATATTGCCTTTCGTGACGTTATAACAGGAACAAATCGTTGCCGAAGCGGGCAGGGCATCAGGGCCTAAACCGACTGATTCATCGGAACGGTGCGGTAAAATCAGCGCGTCTGGATTTTCGGGTAATTCAATGCCGTTTAAACAATACTGCAACAGCGTACTGTAACCTGAGGCTTCACCGACCAATACCGCGCCCAATAATTGTTTGCCATCTGCGCTGACCACGAGGCGTTTATAAATTTCTTCCGCGCCATTTTGGTAGGTATACACCAATGCACCCTGACTCCGCGCATGAGCATCGCCGATACTGGCAACATCCACGCCCATCAATTTGAGTTTGGTACTCATATCCGCGCCGGTAAAACTGCTGTAGATATTGCCTGATAAATTCGCTACTACGGTGCGCGCCATGGCATAACCAGGAGCAACCAGACCGTAAATCATGCCATTCCACAAAGCGCATTCGCCAATCGCATAAATATCGGGGTCTGAGGTTTTACAGTCATTATCAATGACAATGCCGCCGCGTTGCCCGACTTCCAAGCCACAGGCGCGGGCTATGTCATCACGCGGACGAATCCCTGCTGAAAACAGCACAATGTCGGTTTCCAGCTCTTCACCATCGGCAAAACACATTTTATTAACGCAGGTTTCGCCGTCAGTAATCAGGCTGGTGTTTTTACCTGTATGGACAACCACGCCTAATGCTTCAATTTTGCGGCGTAACATTGCGCCGCCCGCTTCATCAAGTTGCACCGCCATCAAGCGCGGGGCAAATTCTACGATGTGGGTTTCCAAACCCAAGTCTTTTAACGCTTTAGCGGCTTCCAAGCCTAATAAACCGCCACCGACTACCGTGCCGACTTTACCTGTTTTTGCGGCGGCTGCCATGGCTTCGAGGTCTTCAATGGTGCGATACACTAAACATTGCGCTCTGTCATGACCCTCAACAGGCGGGACAAATGGATAAGAACCTGTCGCTAATACCAGTTTATCGTAAGCAACAGAAACGCCTTTGGCTGAGGTAACGGTTTTAGCAACGCGGTCAATGGTAGCGGCTTTATCGCTCAGATGGAGGGTAATGTTGTGTCGCTCAAAAAAGCCCTCTTCTACTAATGATAATTCTGCCGCACTGGTGCCTGTAAAAAATGAGGATAAATGCACACGGTCATAAGCGGGGCGGGGTTCTTCGCAGAAAGTAACGATATGATATTGCTCTTTCGCAGGACTTGCGACCAAGCTCGCTAAAAAATGCTGCCCCACCATGCCGTTACCGATAACGACCAGTGTTTGTTTGTTGCCCATGATTTACCTCGTAAATACTGTTAATAGCTTTATTTATTGATAAAGCAAAGGCTGTGCCATAGATGGCAAGTGTTTATTTTGGTGTGTTAGCTAGTACGATTCAGGTAATTATTGACTATATAACGCACCAAAATAGAGCGTTAAAATAAGAGCGTGCATTAAAAGGGGCTGTATAGAACGCTATATTAGAGATGTTTCCCAAAAGGTTGGCAGTGGGTTAAATGGCGGTTGTGGTGCTGTTAATGACCGCGAGTCCTTAAAGGACGGGCAGTCATGTCTAAAACAGCATCAATACATCACCAAACGATAAGCACAGTTAATTGGCACATAATGTGCTTTGTTCATCATAAGTTCACTTTATTGACGAGAAAACCCCCGATGACCGCGCAAAACTTTAATCTCTTTTCCTTCACTGGAAAAATGAAAATCCTGCATAGCACTTGGATTGCTTTTTTTATTACTTTCGTGGTCTGGTTTAATCATGCTCCTTTAATGATGGTGATTGCCGAAACCTTGGGCATGGATAAAGCGCAAATTAAAACCATTTTAATTTTAAACGTGGCACTGACCATTCCTGCGCGTATTGCCATCGGTATATTGGTGGATAAGTTCGGCCCGAAACGCACTTACTCAACCTTATTGGCATTAGGCAGTATTCCGTGTTTTATGTTTGCCTTTGCCGAGAGTTTTGAACAACTGGCATTAGCACGGTTTTTATCAGGCTTTATCGGTGCTGGCTTTGTTATCGGTATCCGCATGGTGGGCGAATGGTTTCCTGCTAAACAAGTCGGTATTGCCGAAGGTATTTATGGCGGCTGGGGTAATTTTGGTTCAGCAGCGGCTGCAGGACTTTTGCCTGTTCTGGCGTTGTGGTTCGGTGGTGCAGACGGTTGGCGGTATGCGATTGCCAGTACGGGTTTAATCTCTTTGTTATATTCGGTAGTGTATTTTTTCAGCGTGTCCGATACGCCCAAAGGCTCAACGTATTTCAAACCGAAAAAATCAGGGGCGATGGAAATCAGCAGTTATGGTGATATGATTTTTTACATCATCATGACTTTACCGCTGTACGCAACTTTGAGCTTATTAACATGGAAACTGTCGTCCTCGGCAGGTGCGAATTTATTGACCATGCCGATAGCAATAGCCATTCATGTCGGTATCTGGCTGATGTACGCCTATAACGTTTATAAAATTATTCATCTGAATTACGAACATCTGCAACAGCCGATAGAAGAGATTCACCGTTATAAATTCAAACAAGTTGCGGTATTGGATTTAGCCTACTTTATTACTTTTGGTTCAGAACTTGCCGTAGTGTCGATGTTGCCGTTATTTTTCTTCGATACTTTTCATGTTTCACAAGACATCACCATGGTACAGGCGGGTTTATTAGGCGGCAGCTTTGCCTTTATCAATCTGGTCGCCAGACCGATGGGCGGGTGGTTAAGCGATAAATTCGGACGCAAGCTATCATTAAGCGTGTTTGTCTTGGGTTTGGCGGCGGGTTATTTCGGTATGTCGCAAATTACCTCTGAATGGTCAATTGCCATTGCGGTATTATTAACCATGTCCTGCTCGTTCTTTGTCTCGGCAGGTTGTGGCGCGGTATATGCCATTGTGCCATTAATCAAACGCCGCATGACGGGACAAATCGCGGGCATGGTCGGTGCTTATGGTAATGTCGGCGGGGTGTTGTTTTTAACTATCCTGTCATTCGTCTCGTCATCGCTGTTTTTTATCATTATTGCGGGCGTGGCGTTAGTTGTCTTGCTTGCCGTGCAGTTTATTGATGAGCCTAAAGGTCACATGGCAGAAGTGCTGGAAGATGGTTCGGTGGAAATGATTGAAGTAGGTTGATGCTCAAACTCCAGAACGCGTGAACAGATTTAAAGAATACATACTCTCCTATGTTTGTTAGTAACTCAGTGCAGGGATGCACCTTTTTTTAGCCAGAGTCCATTATGAAACTAACGATAAGCATCGGCTATGCCAGCGATAAAGGCATTAAAGCGGATAATGAAGATTTTTTTGGATCACTCGTTCCGAAAGAACCGCAACTTACTTTTAAAGGCATTGTCGCCGCCATTGCCGACGGCATGAGCGGCAGTGATGCGGGCAAGCAAGCCAGTCAGTGTTGCGTGACCAGTTTTTTAGCCGATTATTACAGCACCCCCGATTCGTGGTCGGTCAAACAGGCGGGGCAGAAAATTTTATCTGCAACCAATTCATGGCTATACAGTCAAGGACAAGTACGCTATCACTCGACCAAAGGCATGGTCAGCACGCTGAGTATTCTGGTCTTAAAATCCACCACCGCGAGTATTTTTCATATCGGTGATTCGCGCATTTATCGTTTACGGCAAGGGGGTTTGGAACAACTCACCCGCGATCATCGGGTCTGGGTGACAAAAGATAAAAGTTATCTTAACCGCGCCATGGGCATAGAGCCGCGACTGGAAGTCGATTATCAAACCTTCGCCTTGGAAACAGGCGATGTGTTTATTATGACCACAGACGGCATTCATGATTTTATTGATGAAAAAATCCTGAAAACGGTACTACAGAATGGCGATGATTTAACCGAACAAGCCGCCGCCATCCTGCAATTTGCCAGCGATAATCACAGTGATGATAATCTCACCTGCCAACTGATTAGAATTGATGACTTACCCGAAGTCAAAGAAGACGAAATTATTCGCAGCCACGTTAATTTACCGTTTCCGCCGCCGTTAGAAGTCGGCATGATGCTGGACGGTTATCGCATTGAAGAAGAATTGCACTCCAGTAAACGCACTCAAATTTATAAAGCCGTTGATACTTTCACTTACACGCCTGTGATTTTAAAAGCCCCGTCGGTGCTTTATGATGACGACACGCATTATATTGAACACTTTTTACATGAAGAATGGGCGGGTAAACGTATTCGGCATGACAATGTATTAAAAGTGCTGACTACACCGCGCAAAAAAACCGCATTGTATTATGTGACTGAATTGATTGATGGCAGAACCCTGCGGCAATGGATGGAAACCCATCCGAAACCTGATATTAAAACCGCCAGACACATCATTGAACAAATTGCCAAAGGTCTACAAGCATTTCATCGTATGGAAATGATTCATCAGGATTTAAAACCTGAAAATATTATGTTTGATGATAATGGCGTGCTGAAAATTATTGATTTTGGTTCGGTGAAAATTGCAGGTATTTCGGAAATCGCTCCGCTGGTCGATGAAAATTTACTCGGCACGGTCAATTACACTGCGCCTGAATATCACACGGGGCATACGGGCACAGTGAAGTCGGATTTGTTTTCCTTGGGCGTGATTGCTTATGAATTACTGAATGGCGCGTTGCCGTTCGGGCAAAGTATGCCTGAAAAACCCACAGCGATGAATGTGCAAAAACTGGTTTATATGCCCAGTGTGTATCGCAATGAAATGGTGCCAGCATGGATGGATAGTGCGTTACGCAAAGCCACGGCAATTGATCCAAAACTGCGTTACGACACGCTGTCAGAGTTTTTGTATGACCTTGAAACGCCCAATCCCGCGTTTTTAAAAGGTGAGCAGTTTGTGCCCTTAATTGAACGTAATCCCTTGAGATTCTGGAAAGGATTGTCGGTGTTATTGCTGATTAGTAATTTGATTTTGTTATATTGCGTGGTTCGATAAGTGCTTGGCAAAAAGTTGGTGTGTACTTATTACTCAAACCTGCCAGGTCTTAAAGACCTGGCAGGTTTATTTATAAGGTCATGTTTAAACAGATTTATTTCAAACGATTGTAATAGATATTAAAGTGATGGATTCTATCCTCAAGTCCGATAGTGCCGCCATTAATGCGTTTAGTGACGGCGGTAATGACATCCGTACCGGTGCTTTTATCACATAACTCCTACAGTTTTTCACCTTTGAATTTTATTGGTGTACGCTTGTTTGCATAATCGTCTTCATCAAAACTTCCGTCTCTTTCAACGACAATCTGACGAAGACGATTAACCATGATTTGCCTACGTTCCTCTGGCGTATATGAATTTATGTGTCGCACTGTCATAAGTTCATTTTTCAACGATTAGTGATTTTTATTTATACAAGTGGCGGTGGCATAGTGGCAAATATCACCGCCAATTCGGTTTGAGTTTCAGCGGCCAACCAGCCGCTCATGCCTTGCGTCCAGACCAGTGACGTGCGCTGTATGTGCCCTGATTGCGCCATTGCTTGTAATTGCGGCAGGGTAAATGGCCCGGTTTGCGCACTATTGACGGCGACAAAATACAGGGGAGCAGACGGTAACGGCGGCGGTGTGGCACTGCCTGCATTGGGATTGATTTGTTGCGGCTGAAACACATTGCCCATCTGATTCATCATGCCCACACCCATACCTGCCGCCAAGCCCGCGCCCATTAAGCCGCCATTGGAATTCGCCGCCGCTGTTTCCATTGCGTTCGCTGCCTGAAATTGGGTATACGCGCCCAGATTGCCGATAATGCCCATGCTGCTGCGTTTATCCAGAGCCTGTTCCACTTCGGGCGGCAGGGAAATATTTTCAATAAGGAATTTGGTGAGTTCCAAACCCAGTTCATTAAATTCCGCTTTGATTTTGTCGGTGATAAGCAGCGACACTTCATCATAATTGGACGCTAAATCCAGCACGGGGATTTTACTTTCGGCAATCGCATCCATACCGCGCGTAATAGCTAAATTGCGTAATTGTTCGTTGATACCATCAACAGTAAATTCGCTGTTTGTGCCTGCCACTTCCTTAAAAAATTTTGCCGCGTCATTGACTCTAAAGGCAAACGAGCCGAAAGCCCGCAAGCGCACAGGGCCGAATTCGGCATCACGCAACATAATCGGGTTTTTTGTACCCCATTTTTGATTGGTGAATTGTTTGGTGTTGACAAAAAAAACATCGGCTTTAAACGGGCTGTCAAAGCCGTATTTCCAACCTTTTAAAGTCGCCAATATCGGCATATTTTGCGTGCTGAGCGTGTACATACCTGCGGGGAAAATATCGGCAAGCACGCCTTCGTTCAGAAATATCGCTACCTGACTTTCACGCACCGTCAGTTTGGCATTCATTTTTATTTCATTTTCATAGCGCGGAAATTTCCACAAAATAATATCGCTCGCGTCATCCGTCCATTCGATGATGTCGATGAATTCATTTCTGAGGGTGTCAAATAATCCCATGATGGTTATCCTGAAGTAGTTTAGTTTCTCAACGGCTTACCCGTTTTCAATAAGTGTTCTATTCTCGCCAATGTCCCTGCTTGTTGCGTCAGACTAACAAACGTATGCAATTCTAATGCCAATAGTTCCGCTTCGGTCAACGGAGTGTTCATATCGGCATCGCCACCGCTTAACACAAACGCCAGTTTTTCGGCAATATTCATATCATAATCAGTCGCTTTGCCTAAGGCGTGCAGCGATTTTATACCCATTGCCAGTGAGGCTTGTAGTGTTTTTCCAGCCAATACATAACTGTGCGGTGCAGGTGCGGCGTAATGTTCAGCCAGTGATAATGCGCGGGCTTTGGCATCGGCTAACAGTCGCTGTTTATTCATGGTGATGCCGTCGGTAGCCGACAAGAATAACAGTTCTTTGGCTTCCAGCGCGGAGCTGGATACTTTGGCCAAGCCGATAGTTTCAAAGGTTTTGGCAACCGCAGGCACACAGCCTTTCGGGAGTTTGGGATAGGTTTGCCAACGGCGTAACATTTCTTTGCACCCGCCCCAGCCAGGAATTAAACCCACGCCCACTTCCACCAAACCCATGTACAGTTCGGCGTGTGCTTGGATGGCATCACAATGTAATAGGACTTCACAGCCGCCGCCTAATGCCAGTCCAGACGGTGCAGCGACCACAGGGAAGGGCGCGTATTTCAACGCCTGATAAGTGTTTTGTCCGGTGTGTATCAGTTGCTCCACGGCTGCCCAATCGCGGTGATGAATGGCGTGTATCAATAGGCCCAAATTAGCTCCCGCTGAAAAATCTTTCGCATCATTGTGAATGACCAGCGCGGTAAATTCGCGTTGTACTTTGTCGATACTTTGCTGAATCATCGCCATAGAATCCATATCCAGCGTGTTCATTTTGCTGTGAAATTCCAGACACGCCACACCATCGCCAACATCCCATAAACCGGCAGACGCATTGCTTAACACAGGTGCGGATTGACGTTTTATGTCAGAAAGTAACAGCACACCTGCCGCTCTTGGTACAGGATGATAATGCCCTGATAAATCGGCAAAACAGAGCGTGCCGTTTGCCACTTTGTATAAGTTTGTATTGTTTAATAACGGCGGTATGGTCTGCTGTTCGGCGCGGAGTTTGTCGGTAAACCACGTTACCCCCAGCTCATCAAGCAGTTCAAAAATGCCCCGTTGCCAGTTGTAACCTTCGCGCATGGCACTATCAATACTGACTATATCATCGGCGATTTCAGGGATTAAACTGGCGGCGTAACTGATGGTTTTTGATAGCACGCGCCATGCGTAGCGTTCGGCGGTTTCTGATTGCTCAGTGGATTTAATACTGCGGCTGTATTCACCCGTTTGCAGATTAATAGATTCTTTCACCCGCTCGGCATTCAAGCGATAAAAACCGCCTTTGCCTTTTCTGCCTGTGTAGCCGTCGCTAATCATTTTTGCTACTAACGGCGGCAAGTCGCTGACTTGATGAAAACTGTCATCGGCTGGTAAAGCGTGTTTCATACTGGTTAAAATCGACGGTATCAAATCCAAACCCACTAAATCTAATAAACCGAAAATTCCTGTTTTTGGTATGCCAAACGGCGATAATGCGGCATCGGCTTGTTCAACGCTTAAGCCTAAATCAATGGCTTCATGCAACCCGCATTGCAGCCAATAAATACCGATGCGATTGGCGATAAAACCAGCGGTATCTTTGCAGGTGACGCATTCTTTACCTAAACGCACATCGGCAAAGTCTTTAATCATTGCCACCAGTTCAGGGCGTGTTTGTGAACCTGTGACGATTTCCAGCAAGCGCATATAACGCGGCGGATTAAAAAAATGGGTAATCATAAACCGCTGTTGAAACGTCGCGCTCATGTCGTGCGTTAATAAACGGAGCGGCAGAGTGGAGGTGTTAGAGGAAATCATGCAATCAGCACCGCACACCGTTTCCAGTTTCTCGTACAGCGATTTTTTGATAGCGGGATGTTCAATCACCGCTTCAATCACCCAATCAACGTCGGCGAGTAAATGCAGATGGTCTTCGATATTGCCCGTAGTAATTAAACGCGCATTATTTTTGTGCATGAAGGGCGCAGGTTGGGCTTTGAGCAGTTTTTCAACCGCTGTTTCGGCAATGTGGTTGCGGTTGCTGCTTTGTTCTGGCTTAGGCACAATATCCAGCAGATAAACAGGCACACCCGCATTACTGAAATGCGCGGCAATACTCGCGCCCATGACACCCGCGCCGATGACGGCGACTTTGTTGATGTTCATATCGCCTCCAAAATGGTGGCTATGCCCTGACCGCCGCCGATACATTGAGTGGCGAGGGCGTAGCGTTTATGTTCGCGTTGTAGGAGGCTCGCGGCTTTGCCTGTAATTCTCGCGCCCGTCGCGCCTAAGGGATGCCCCAAGGCAATCGCACCACCGTCCAGATTGAGTTTTTCCAAGGGAATGGGCAGTTCTTTCAGTACCGCTAAGGCTTGCGCGGCAAAGGCTTCGTTGAGTTCAACTATATCAATGTCAGCCAACGTTAAACCCGCACGTTGTAAAGCTTTGTGGGTTGCGGCAACAGGCCCGATACCCATCATCTCAGGTGCGCAACCTGACACGGCGGTGGCTTTGATGCGGGCTAACTTCGGTAAACCGTGTTTGTCGGCGTAGTCTTCGCTACACACTAACACTGCCGCCGCGCCATCGGTTAAGGGTGAGGATGTTCCAGCAGTGACGCTGCCTGTGGCTTGAAAGGCGGGGCTAAGTTGTGCCAGTGTTGCGGCGGTGGAATCAGGGCGAATACAGCCGTCTTGTGTCACGGCGTTGATAGCGATAATTTCATCAGTAAAGCGTCCTTGTTGCTGAGCTTTATAGGCTTTTTGTTGGCTGAGCAGGGAAAATTCCTCTTGCTCGACGCGCGTTATCGCATAACGTTTCGCCAGATTTTCAGCGGTATCGCCCATGCTGATAAAGGCTTCGGGGTAACTGGCGTACAGTGCAGGATTAGGCATCGGGTTGAAGCCGCCCATCGGGATGCGCGTCATGGATTCTACGCCTGCACAAATAAACACTTCGCCCGCATTGAGTTGAATCGCACCAGCGGCAATATGAATCGCCTGCATGGATGAGCCGCAAAAACGGTTTAATGTCATGCCTGCGACGGTAACGGGCAGCCCTGCTAAATGGACAATTAAACGCGCCACATTAAAGCCCTGTTCACCTTCGGGAAACGCGCACCCTACTATCAGGTCTTCGATGTCATCGGGATTAACGCCTGTTTGTTTGATTAAACCTTTGACCACTAAGGCGGCTAAATCATCGGGGCGGGTTTTGCTTAATTGCCCTTTGTGAGCAGGTGTGAAAGGTGAGCGGCAGTAACCAGCAATAACAACGTGTTTCATGGTCTTTACTCCAGAGGTAGGGTAAATCAGGGATGACTGGCAGTCATTAGTATCACTTTAAACCCGCTTGCATAAATTCATCAATAATTGCCCACGTTCCGTCAATATTATCCATCAAAATACCGTGCTGATGAGAGCGGACAATGTTCAATTGTTTGTGCGCGGTCGTCAGGGCATCCATGACATGATAAGCACTTTTTACCGAGACAACAGGGTCGTGGTCGCCGTGCAGGATGAGCGTAGGGCAGCGGCATTGCGGCAGGCAATCATCCATGTCATGAATCAAGCGTCTTAATTCGTACAGGCTTTTAATAGGGATATGACGGTAATTAATGTCAGGATGTTCCTGATCGTTGTCAATAAAGGCTTTAACGCCTTCATAGGCGGACACCCAATCGACCAGCTGATTAGTGTTGTGCAATAACGACACCAGCATAAACGCAGGATTGGTGAATTTAACAGGCACGGCAAGTGCGGTAATGCCGATAATTTCCGTGTGCTGTTCGGCGGCGAGTTTAATTGCCAACGCACCGCCAGACGAAAAACCCGTAACAAATAGGCGCGGCGTGTACGCTTTGAGCATGGTAAAGCCGCGCACTACCGCACTGTACCAATCTTCGTAAGTCTGTTCACGCAAGGCGTAGGGCGATGAGCCGTGACCTCGGAGGCGCACGCCGAGTACGGTGTAGCCTTGTTTGACCAGATAATTGCCGTAGTCGCGGCATTCGGCAGGGCTGGCAAGCAGTCCGTGTATCAGTAATACGCCGATGCCGTTAGCGTCTGTCGGTTGCAGAAAAAAAGGCGCGGGGTCGGCAGTGGCGGTTTCTGTGTTGTTGATGTCATCAAAACGCGGCTTTTTGTACGCATGGCGTTCCCATGCCAGATAACGGCATTCATCATCAAAATACCAGTCGGCAAGTTGTTGCATATCAATGGTGTCGCATTCTCGCAATGCCTGAATGATGACATCACGCACGGCGGTTATCGGTCTGACTTCGTTGTTATACACCGCAATCGGATTTTCCAGACGAATGTTATCAAAATTAAATTCTTGCAGTAATTTGGGTAAAAAATGATAACAACAGGCTTCTTCGCTAATCAGATTGGCGTGTTGGGCGACGCACATAAATTGCTCGAAGCGTTTATTTTTCCCCGACGTTAAATCGCTGTATTCGTAAGGATTGAGCAGGCTGCGGTGTAAATTAATGTGGATGTTGTGTTGCAGGCGTTTGACGGCAATGTACAGGCTAGTGAAAAATTGTTGATGGCTGATCTGTTGTTGCCCGTTTTCAAGGCAATACATAATCAGCGTGGCGGCAAGATGGCTTAAATTGACCGTTACGTTGGCGTAAATTTCTTTCATGTATTGATCGCGCGTGGCATCGGCACTTTTTTGAAAATACACGCCCATTAATGTTTGTCGCCAATTTTTAGGCGATGAATGCAGGGTAAAAACCTCATCTAAATTTTTAAATTCGCTGGCAACCAGTTCAAGCAGGTAACGATTCCACCAATGCCAGACCGCATAAGCGTCAATGGCTTTGCCCATGCGAATATCCATGTCGGTATTTTTCAGCAGGATATTACCTTCCACTAATAGCTCTTCGGTTTGCCGAAAACTGAGATTATCAGCAAACAGATCAACACCCGATAGCAGCATATTATCGGCAGAACGAATCGGATAAAAGGTGATGTTGGCAGGAATAATCAGCGTAGGTTTAAGTGCGGACAGCAGTAATTCATCAAGCGTGTCGAATTGCAGCTCTTCTTTCCAGTGCAACAATTGGGCATAATTTCTGGCGGCGTAAGCGTTGCGCACGGTGGCTTTAAAGGCTTCTATGCCTTGCGCCAGCACTGCCGCGCCAGTGTGTTGTTTGCGCCGTTCACCCGTAATGCGGGAATAGATGTTGTAATGCCCCTGATTGTCCATGACGCGGCGGTCTTTGACCATGCCGCCTTCGGGGAAAATAATAACTTTGCGTCCGCGTAATACCTGCGCGGCTAATAGAGGAAACAAGCGTTGATGATTGTGCGGAAATACGCCGACGGTTTTTAAATAGCAGGATAAAACCGTGTCGTCTTTAAAAAATTCAGCTGAGGCAATCGCACAACTGTACGCGCCTGTTTGTTCAAAAATTAAAAATTGCGGAATAAAGGTTTCAAAGCGGGAAAAATGATTGAATAAAAAAATATCGCCTTGTTGTACTTGAGTGTCAGCATGAAGCTTCATTTTGACACTCAACATTTTTTTGACCGTGCCAAATACCTTAACCGACCGCTCGTAGAGCGTGGTATCTATATCGCTCCAGTTATCGGGATAGGGTCGGTTAGGCATAAGACATTATTTTTTCTCTTCAGGAGCAGACAGTTCCAAGGTATGTTTAGGGGCGTTGATAACAGGTGCAGGTCCTGTATTAGTAGAACGCGGTATCGGCGCACTGTTGAAAGTGTTGGTTGCTTTCGCAGGTGCGGTGCTGCTGGTTTTGCCAGACGGTTTATCAGTTTTGCTTGAGGATTCTTCTTCCTCGAAGTCAACATCATTGCTGGGCGGATTACCGTCATGAATGAGATATTCGCGGCGTTGTTCATAGGCATTTTTAATGAAGTCGTAGCGATTAACCGAGCCTTCATCAATGACTTTTTCAGTGGTCATTAAGCCTGCACGGGTATCAGTAACATCTACCAGACGCGCTCCAGCGGTTGCGGCATTGGCGGCAACACCACCAAATCCAGATACATAGGTTAATGGGTTTAATAGCGCGTCGCCGAGAATACCGACAAAATCTCTGGGTGAGCTAGGGCCTACAAACGGTAATACTAAGTAAGACCCTGAGGGTACACCCCAAAAACCTAAGGTTTGTCCGAAGTCTTCATTATGCTTGGGTAAATCGACCATCTTTGCGACATCAAAAAAACCTGCGACCCCTGCGGTAGAGTTAATGACAAAGCGACTTAAATCCATGCCGCCTTGTAGGAATTTAAGTTGTAATACATCGTTGACCGTAACGCCGATGTCATTAAGGTTGCTGAAAAAATTAGTCACACCTTCATCAATGGGTTCAGGGGTTATTGCGTCATAACCTTTTGCCAAAGGCTTTAAAACTGCTTTATCAACCGTGTCGTTGAATGACTGTGCGCCTTCATTCCAGCCTTGCCATTCATCATTGGGATTAGAGCCTGTCGAGGCGCAACCTCCCAGTGCAATTGAAATAGCCAAGCTAGCCAATGACAGATTTTTATTGATGGTAAATTTTTGCATAATCATTATCTGGCTCTTTTTTGCTCTGTTGTGGGGGTTATCGTTACGAAAGTTTGATTATACAACAGTCAATTCATAGTTGTGATAGCTTGTTGAGGTAACGGAAGCTATGTTTTAAAATTTTAGCTATAGTATGTTTATCCGAACAGCATATTCTGGCTGAAAACTATCTTAATACTGACTAAATATGAAATATAACGCACTGCTTTCTATAGGATTATGCTTTATCATCACCGCCTGTGACTCTGAACAAAAAACAACCGAACAAAAATTAGCAACCCACAAAATAGCCCACCCCTTAGCTAAAGATACCCATTACAGCCATGAATATGTCGCTGAAATTCATTCGGTAAAATACGTTGAAGTGCGTAGCCGTGTGAAAGGTTATCTCGAACACAGTTATGTCGATGAAGGACACAGCGTTAAACAAGGGCAGTTATTATTTGCCTTGAACTCAGCCGAATTTGAAAAAGAATTGCAAAAATCCCATGCCGCTCATAAAAGCGCGATTGCGGATTTAAAAGCCGCTGAAGTGGACTTAGGCAATGTGCGGCATTTAGTAGAAAAAAATATTGTTGCTAAAACAGAGTTCGCGGTTTCTGAAGCGAAAGTTGCCGCTTTAAGATCTGATGTAGAAGAAGCCAAAGCCAATACTGAGCAAATCGCTTTGCAACTGGAATTTACTAAAATCAAAGCCCCCTATAACGGTACTATTAACCGTATCCCCAATAAAGTGGGTAGTTTAATTGCAGAAGGCGATATGCTGACTTCAATTTCTAATAATCACGAAGTCTTTGCTTATTTTAATTTATCAGAAGCCGATTATTTAGATTATGTCGATGATAATAAACCTATTGAAACAGTGAGTTTATTATTAGCCAACAATAGTCTTTATCCTGAGCAAGGCAAAATTGAAATGATTGAAAGTGAATTTGATAAAAACACGGGTAATATCGCGTTTAGAGCCAGATTTAGCAACCCTAATAATGTGTTGAAACACGGCTCACATGGCAAAATCATTATTCGCCATGAGATCGAAAATGCGTTATTGATTCCACAAAAATCCACCTTTGAAATTCAGGATAAACTCTACGTCTTTGTTGTGAAACCAGACGGTACAGTGAAACAACAAAATATTATTCCTAAATTAGCGTTAAAAGATTTCTACGTTGTTGAATCGGGTTTATCCGCCCAAGATAATATAATCTTTGAAGGTGTAGAAACCATGAAAGATGGCATTAAAATTCAAGCTGTCCCCGTAGATTTAGTGAAAGAAATGCCAGAGAGTGATTTCTAATGGTTGCTAAATTTATCCATCGTCCCGTTTTATCCAGCGTTGTTTCCATTTTAATTGCATTGGTGGGATTACTATCCTTAACGCAGTTGCCGATGACGCAATTTCCAGATATTGCTCCGCCTGAAGTCAATGTCACGACAAAATTTATCGGCGCGAATGCTGAAGCCTGCGTAAATGCGGTGGTTACACCATTAGAACGCGCGATTAACGGCGTACCCGGTATGGCGTATATGTCGTCCGTTTCAGGCAATGACGGCACCAGCGTGATTCAAATTATTTTTAAAGCGGGGGTTGACCCTGAAATTGCTTCAGTGAACGTGCAGAACCGTGTGTCGTCCGTATTGGATGAATTACCTGAAGAAGCCATTAAACAAGGCGTGATTGTGGAAAAAGTGCAGAACAGTATGTTGTTGTACGTCAATATCTTGAGTTCAGACCCCACGCTAGATGAAAAATTTTTATATAATTTTGCCGACATCAATGTATTACGCGAACTCAAACGCATTGAAGGCGTAGGACTTGCTGATATTATGGGGTCACGAGAATATGCGATGCGTGTTTGGTTAAAGCCCGATAAGTTAGTGATGTATGGCATTTCAGCAACGGAAATCATCGAAACCTTACGCGCTCAAAATGTGGAAGCCGCCCCTGGAAAAATTGGCGAAAGTTCAGGCAGAACCGCGCAAGCCTTGCAATACGTTTTAAAGTACACGGGTAAATTCAACACAATAGAAGCCTACGAAAACATCGTGTTACAAAGTAAAAACGATGGTGAAATGTTGCGCTTAAAAGACGTGGCAGAAGTGCAGTTTGATTCGCAGGATTATGACGTACTATCGAAAGAAAATGGCAAACCCTCCGCCGCAATTATGCTTAAACAACGCCCCGGAACGAATGCTAAAGAAGTCATCAAAAATATCAAGCAGCGCATGGACGAAATCAAAGCCGAATCCTTTCCCCCAGGTATGGATTACACGGTGAGTTATGATGTGTCACAGTTTTTAGATGCCTCGATTCACGAAGTGATTAAAACGCTGGTGGAAGCCTTTGTGTTAGTGGCGTTGGTGGTATTTATATTTTTACAAGATGTCCGTTCCACCATTATTCCGATTATTGCCGTACCCGTGTCTTTAATCGGCACTTTCTTTTTTATGCAGCTCATGGGGTTTTCGCTGAATTTGATTACTCTGTTCGCTTTAGTGTTGGCCATCGGGATTGTGGTCGATAATGCCATTGTAGTGATTGAAGCGGTACACGCAAAAATGGAGCATTCAGGCATCAGTGCGCGTAAAGCCACCGAACAAGCCATGCACGAAATTAGCGGTGCGATTATTGCGATTACCTTAGTCATGTCCGCCGTGTTTTTGCCAGTATCCTTTATGGAAGGCGCGACGGGTGTGTTTTATCGTGAATTTTCTTTAACGATGGCAGCCTCCATTATATTGTCTGGCATCACCGCCTTAACACTCACACCCGCCTTATGCGCGTTATTTTTAAAACCCCATAATCCACACCATCAAAGCCTTACGCAAAAATGGTTTCGAGGTTTTAATCAGCGTTATGACACGTTAGCCGAGGGTTATAAATCAGTCATTAATATCATTGCCGACCGACGTTTAATTACTTTTGGCGTATTAATCGCTTTTTCTGTGGGTGCGGGTTTAATCGGTATGCGCGTACCGACTGGTTTTTTGCCACAAGAAGACCAAGGTACGATTTATGCGAACATTACCACGCCCTCAGGTGCAACCTTAGAACGCACAGAAAAAGTGGTGAACGAAGTACAACAAATTGCTTCAAAAATGGAAGCAGTCAACTCGGTATCGAGTTTGGCGGGCTTTAGCGTGTTATCCGACGGCACG
Source organism: Methylococcales bacterium (assembly GCA_030654015.1). Lineage (GTDB taxonomy): Bacteria > Pseudomonadota > Gammaproteobacteria > Methylococcales > Methylomonadaceae > UBA4132. Next base: position 21,732 of record JAURYI010000020.1, read on the forward strand.
GGTGCGGTCTATGGCATGAATTTAATCAGCTTAAAAAACTGGGAAAAACGCAGCCTCTCCGATACCCAAGTGATTAGCGAATTAGAAGAAAAAACCGCCCATATCAAAGATGCGGGTATTGAATTTTTTACCCCGCCACCCGTCCCGGGATTCGGTAATTCCAGTGGTTTTGAAATGCGTTTATTGGATAAAGCAGGTTCTGATGATTTGCAATTATTACAAAAAGTCGCGGATGATTTTGTCGCGGAATTAAACAAACGCCCAGAACTGAGTAATGTATTCAGCACCTTTAACGCGCGTTTTCCGCAGTATTTACTGCATATCGACATGGACAAAGCCGCACAAAAAGGTGTGAATGCGGAAAATGCGATGAGTACCTTACAAACCTTAATCGGTAGCGAATACGCGACCAATTTTATCCGTTTTGGGCAAATGTATCGGGTGATGGTGCAAGCACTGCCAGAATACCGCGCTCATCCAGACGATTTATTAAAGTTGTCCATCAAAAATGACACGGAACAAATGGTACCTTTTTCAACGTTTTTAACATTGGAAAAGGTCTATGGTCCTGAACAAGTCACTCGTTACAATATGTATACCTCCGCAATGATTAACGGGCAACCAGCCGAAGGTTACAGTAGCGGTCAAGCCATTAATGCCATTAAAGACGTTGCCGCACAAAAACTGCCTAAAGGCTTTGGTTACGATTGGGCGGGGTCTTCGCGTGAACAAGCCAATGCGGGTAATCAGGCGATTTATATTTTCGTGATTTGTTTATTATTCGTGTATTTACTGCTGGCTGCGCAATATGAAAGTTTTTTATTGCCGCTGGCGGTGGTTTTATCTCTGCCGATAGGCGTATTTGGTGCATTATTTTTCTTGTGGGCGATGGGCTTAGAAAACAACATCTATGCACAAATAGCCATGATTATGCTAATCGGTATTTTAGGTAAAAACGCGATTTTAATTATCGAATTCGCCACCATGCAGCATCGTTTGGGTAAAACAGCAGTCGAAGCGGCGGTAGAAGGCGCGGTATTGCGCTTACGCCCGATTTTAATGACTTCGTTTGCCTTTATTGCAGGATTAATTCCACTGATGTTTGCCGATGGCGCAGGAAAAATCGGTAATAACACCATCGGTTCGGCGGCAGCGGGCGGAATGCTGTTTGGTACAATTTTTGGCGTGTTACTAATACCTGGGTTATACGTTGCCTTTGCCAGTTATATTGATAAACACCGCCATAATCCTCGCAAAGAAGAAATTGCGTTTACTGAAACGCTTTAGGTGTCAGAGTCCAAACTCATGAGTTTGGACTCCAAAATCAAATGCTTGCACAGTATCCAAAGCTCAAACTCCTATTTATGACCAGCAAATCATCATGAAAAACCATTACCACATCATCAGCGCGTTACTGTTGAGCAGCTTAACCGCTTGTTCCTCATTAGATACTCAGGTCAGTATTCCTGAAAAAAACATTCCAGACAGTTTTCCCAAACAAGCAAAACAAACGTTTACGATTGCTAACATCAACTGGCGTGATTATTTTCAAGACCCGCAACTGATTGCCTTGATGGATGCGACAATCAAAAATAATCAGGATTTACAAATTGCCTTGCAACGCATAGACATTGCTCGTTCCAGCGTTAAACTGGCAAACAGCGCGTTATTGCCTAAAGTGGATTTAAACATCGGCGGCAGTCTGCGTAAATTCGGACTTTACACCATGGACGGCGCGGGTAATGCCACCACTGAAATTACGGGTGGACAACTCGTTCCTCGTAACTTACCCGACCTGTATCTAGGTTTACAAGCCTCGTGGGAAATTGATGTTTGGGATAAACTAAAAAATCAACGACAATCGGCGATTGCCAGTTACTTAGGCACGATTGAAGGCACAAACTTTGTTATTTCCAATTTAGTTGCCGATGTTGCGGTGTACTATCACGAACTCATCGCCTTAGATAATCAACTCGATATTATTCGCCAAACCATTACCAAACAAAAACACGCTTTAGATATCGTACAAGCGCAAAAAGAAGCCGCGCGTGCTAATGAATTAGCGGTACAACAATTTAAAGCCCAATTACTCAATACCGAAATACTGGAAAAAAACACCGAGCAACAAATCGGCGAACTAGAAAATAAACTGAATTTTTTAATCGGACGTTACCCACAACCGATTGCACGCGCTAAAGATTTATTATTCAAAAACCTGCCTAAGCAATTATTGACAGGCATTCCGTCACAACTGTTGGCAAATCGCCCTGATATTCGAGAAGCTGAACAACAAATTACAGCCAGTCAATTTGACGTATTAGCCGCAAAAGCTGCGTTTTATCCCAATTTCAACATCACAGCAGCTCTAGGTTTTCAAGCCTTTAATCCCCAGTTTTTATTTACATCACCCGCCTCCATCGCTTATACCGTAGCAGGCACAATCATTGCCCCCTTAATCAATAAAAATGCGTTGGAAGCCCAATTTAACACAGCTAAAGCCAATCAAATCAACGCGCTGTATCACTATCAAAAAACCATTTTGAATGCCTATACCGAAGTGGCTAATCAACTGATTGCCTTGCAAAGCCTAGAAAAAACCAACGCCTTAAAAGCGCAACAAAGCCGAGTATTAAGCCAATCGGTTGATACCGCAAATGAACTCTATAAAGCCGCGCGTGCCAATTATTTAGAAGTCTTAGTGGCACAACAAAACGCATTACAAGCCAACTTGGATCACATCATGATTTTAAAACAACATAAAATTGCTACCATCACTATTTACAAAGCTCTAGGCGGCGGTTGGAGGTGAGCAGTGCTTAAAGCGATTTTAGATTTTATCGGTAAGTCGAACAAGGGTCTTGTAATAATGGTTATCTAGGTATTATTGCTTAAATATAGTGGAATTGAACTGCTTACGCGCTTTACCATACACTGTAAGGTTTCCTGAACCACCACACGTTGAGTGGATACCTTTCAACACTTTCATTAAATCAAATGCTGATATTCCAAAGTTCACATAACCAGTTTTGGGAATCGCCACCGACGACAATTCAGGGTAGATTTGCGGTGTTCCACATTTGAGTGACATCAAACGTCATGCGATTCAACACGCTGGTGTGTTTATCATGTACTTCATGTCTGCCAAAATACGAATGGCTATTTACGCGGTCAATAAAATCAACAGCACCCCTTGCATCCTCGTCTGAATGGGAAAGCATACGCTACTTTTCTGGTGAGATAATTCTGTGAACAGGCGTTGTATGGCGCGGTAAATTTCAGGCATAAAAAAAGAGCTTCACGAAATCGTGTAAGCTCTTTTTTAAATTTTATGTGGTGCCTCGGGCCGGAGTCGAACCGGCACGTCCTTACGAACGAGGGATTTTAAGTCCCTTGCGTCTACCAATTTCGCCACCGAGGCATCAGTAAAGCGGACATTATAGGGACTAAAAATAAGTGTGTCCAGTTTTATTTTCGGTAATCTACAAAGTTTGTACTGACTGCCTGTTTTTGAAAGAACAGGCAGTCATGTAAGGTTTATTTTTTTAACAATTTGGCGATAAGGTCGTAAATTTGGCGACGTTTGGTAAACGCCCCATAGCCGATTAAACCTAATACCAAGCCATTAAACAATCTGCCAAATACAGATCCTTGGTCTGTATTTGCCGCTGCCGCTAACGCATCAGCCGATTTACTGGGGTCTTTCTCAACAGGTACAATAGCTGTTTTAGCTGGCGTAACAGCGGCACTTAAATCAGGTAAACCCAAGCTACGGAAAGTATCGTAATCTTGCCAGATAGGGTATTTACCTTTCCAAAGTTCCTTAGTGAAATAGGGCGCGAGACTCATGCCATGTGACATAGGAATGCCTTTTTCATCGTAGAAACCTTTATAAACCACTAAGCTGATGTCGCCGCCTTCGCCGTGTCCATCGGTAGTAAACGATTTTTCAACGTGGTCATGAAACATCCAGATGCCTTGTCCGAAGCTGTTTAAACCATCATCGGTACCGCTTAAGGATAAATCAATACGCTGTGCGGGTACCATGCCGTGTACATCGCGTTGAATATAAGAACCAGGGCCGTTATCAACGCCATCGTAATGGGTAATGGTCGGTTTATGCCCATGAATGTGCATCGCAAATGATTCTGTATGACCATTCAAAATACGCAATTTAACGTTTTGGTTTTCTTCCATGTGAATCAACGATTCCCTTAAGGTGTAAGGGAACGAGCGACCATTGAGCATGAAATAATCATCCGTGGCATCGGTGATGTCATATTCGGTGTTCATGTGTTTGGCAATCAGGCGCGGATCGTTAGCAGAACGTGCCACTAATTCATGCAGTTCTTTATCAACCGATTGATAATGTAAATCGTATTCCCGCGCGTATTTTTCCAGCACCGCAACCGATGGATGACGCACTTGACCTGCACCGACATTTAACGTTTGCGGCCAGTTATTAGGACGGTTTTCTTCAACAATAAAAATACCTTGCAAGCCCATAGGAATATGGGTGTGCGGCTGAACGTGGCAGTGATAATACATCGTACCCGCTTGGCGCGGTTTAATCACATAGGTTTTACTTTCCCCTGGCATGGTGTCCATATTACTGGTTTGACCGACACCATCATTGCCGCTCTGGCTGTGATCCATGAACGGATGATCTATACCGTGTAAATGGATGGAATGCGGTAAATAATGGGTGTTTTCCAGCACAATCCAGACGACATCGTCCTGTTCAACACGAATGACAGGGGAGGGAGTGCGCAATAAAGAATTGGCTTCAGTCTCATACAGGCTGAGCGTAGACATATCGCGGGTTTTGGGTGCGTACACCCAGAAAGTCGGTTGAATGCCAGGGGAAATGTCAAAAGTGGTAATCGGCGTTTTAACGTCAGGCGAACGCCCGTTCAGTTCCACGACTTCCAGTTTAATGACAATTTTGTCAGGATCGCCATCACCATCCACGTCATCGGACATGGTAATGGCATCGGCAGCTAGCTGGGTATTCATCAATGTTTCCATTGACACGCCATTAGTACCTTTTACGAACGCCGCAATATCAGCAGGATTGTCAGGTGTACACAACCGTGATTCTTGTATTTTTACCCCGTCAACGACTTGTTCTTCGCGCCATTTCGGATCAATAAAATTAGAACAGACTTCCTCCACTGCACCCATTTCAACTTTAGCTGTAGGGGGTAAGTCGGTAGCAGCAAAACTCCAAGAGTGAGCAAGGAGTAGACCAATGCTTCCAGTAAGAGTGATAAGTTTTTTACGCATTAAGATGACCTCGGAAAACACACAAAAGAGATGAGACGTAGCTAAGAAAGCATTTTTTATTATTGTATTAAGGTTATTTTAACCGAATAGTCTTTTGAAGTCTTTGTTAGCAGGTCGATAAGTGTACACTTATTTTCCAATTGCTCAATAAGGGGACACACGATAATGAAAAACTTATTTAAAATACGTCAATTAGAATGCCGCAATACTTTACCTAAAGTGTATAAACCACGAACGATGCGCCTCGTACCTCGGCACATCCTATATAGCGCATCTCATCGCGTTGTCATTTTTATAAAAATAACCCATACAACAACAAAGGGTAGGTAGTGATGAGAAATAAATTAAATCGTTTCAAACCATTGGCAAATAAAATATGTCAAGGTTTTTTGAATAACAAGCTGGTGAGGTTTTTTCGTAGGCAACTACGCGAAAAGCCGATGTTTCTCGCGCTTGTTTCATTTTGCGTGTCGCTACCACTAGGCTTGTATGTAACAGATAGTGTTTTTCGGAGCATATTTACTTGGCTATATGCCGTGACTCAAAATGTGGAAATAAATGATTTATCAGAAGATTATGGTTTTGGAATGGTGGGGCTTTTGTTGAGTGTTTTTGTTTTTTTTCTATCTCTTCCCATTCTTTATTTTTTCATCAAAAAGCAACTAACGAGGTTTAGCAGTTATGAGTGACATTACTTCTGGGAAAGAAAGTCTGGTTTTGCATAATATTGAGTGTACCGCGTACGTTGCGTAGCGCGTAGCCCGTAGGTTGCGGTGAGGTACGAACCCCAACATTTACACACAACCCGTAAGATGCGCTAAATGTAGGATGTGCCGAGGCACGAGGTGCATCGTTCGCGTGGCAATTGTTTGTCTGGATTGATGCGCTTCCTACCGTCGGCACATCCTACGCGCTGATTTTAATCGTTAGGTGTGGGCGCGAATTCATTCGCGCAACCTATTGTTTTACAAGGCGCGAATAAATTCGCGCCTACAGCAATCTGTTTAGCATCGTAGTTGTATGTGCTCTGCGTTGTAATGCCTAAGTGGACGCTCCAGCGTCCTTACCGATAATGAAAAACAGCGTGCCGTTTGATTACAAAGAATTAACAAGGTAGGCGCGAATTTATTCGC
>JAURYI010000024.1 GCA_030654015.1 Methylococcales bacterium
AGCTTGTCGAACCATGAACGGCTTAACTTCGGGGTTTCGGATTTTTCCATTCACCCTTCGACAGGCTCAGGGCGAACGGAAAAATCCTTAACTTAATGGCATTGTGGGAATGCCTACCCTCAAGCTCTGCTTGATGTTTAATCGTTATGAATATTGCTTTATTCATTGATACACCAAGCGGAGCTTGGCAGTAGGCGTTCCCAAACTGGAGTTTGGGAACGAGTCCTGTAGGTCAGAATAAGCCTGTTTGAGCGTAAGCGAGAATAGGCGTTTTCGACGAGCCTGCACTTGGACTGGCTTATTTCGGACCCACGGGGACGGCTTAATGATTGAATAATATATAAATAATGATTAGAACAATTGTTGGTATACCAACTAGCCAGCCTAGAAAATATTTACCCATGACACATCTCCACTAAAATCATAATAATTATTTGTTATTAGCTTGCTTTCAAATCTGATTCAAGCCAATAAAAAGTTTACTGGAAAAATGTTTTAAAATCTGTGCGGTATCGTACATTAAATAACAAATACGATAAAATATACTGATGTACAAACACGCAGGTTCAAACGCGATAAGATGCGCATCCTATGGCATTGCGTTCTACCTGTTTTTGTATCCATCAGATCAGAAAGCTATGAAATTAACGTCTCAATTCATTTTTATCCTGACATTGGTTTGGTGCATTTCCAACGCGTACGCCGCAACTTTCGATGATTTCAACGACGGTATTGACGATGGTTGGTTGCGTTACAACCCAACCTCAGGAAAATTTTCCTTCCCTGTCGAATCGGGCAGCGTGGCTTATAAATTGGAATCTTCATGGGGCAGTCTGATTAATCCGGGTCGCATTGCCAGTATCAACCTGAAAGAGCCAGTGCGTAGTCAGTTCCATGTTGAAGTCGATTTACTAAATTGGACTTACAACTGGGGCGAAGACATTGGACTGGTGGCGCGTCTGCAAGAGCCAGTGCCATCATTTTTTCTGCCCAAAGGTTATGCTTTATTGTTACGGAATGACCGAGATGGCAAGCCCAATTCACGCAAATTAATGATAGTGAAAAGCGTAGGCGGTATTTCTTTTCCTATTTTTCTGGTGAAAAGTCGTGTCATGTTACCCGCCCCAGATCCTGCGGGCGATTATCGTTTAAAGTTTTGGTCAGACAGTGGCGGACTTTGGGGGCAAATCATTGATAAAAGCACAGGAAAAGCGATAAAGCTATGGAATGGCACGGGTTATGCGGATCGTATCTATGCACCAGAAGACGGCGAATTCAAAAGTGGCAGAACAGGCTTGATTGCCTATGTTCACATTGTCGGTTATAAGGCAGAAGGTGTTTCCCCCGTCTTTGATAATTTCTATTCTGGCGCAGATGCACCGCCGCTAATGAATATTAAACATTAAATCGTATATTATTTGTGGTAAATTATGAGCAGGTAGTCTGCATGGGTCTTGGGGAATGCGGGGGTCTTTTTGTATTGATACACCTCTCCACAAGATAGTGATGTGTCAGCATTTTTCAGGACATATTGTTAAGCAGCTATCGCTTCGGTGGGTATCACCGACCTACGAAACTTCATGTCTCAAAGTAAAAGCCACAGATTTAATACACTACCCCTATGTGCTGGGTGGTTTATCCCAGCCCACGAAAAATATTAGTTTACCCTCCAAGCCAAAGAACAGATTAAAATTACCGATTTCACCACATACTGACAAAGGCTAAAACATGAGTTACAAAGCAAGTTTAATAAAAATGGCAATCAACTTGACACCTAACAAGATGATTGTCTGGGTGGCAAATATCGTGCTTAAGGGCATTGCCGAATTGACCGATTTCAATTTTGATCTTGATACGCGCAAAGTGTATGCGCAAACCATGCTGTATGGCGAAACAGAAGCCATTGAAGTCTGGGTTGATGGTTTTGGCATTATTCGCGAAGAAGAATCCTATCAATTTATCATTCACCAAGCTCAATCAAACAAACTTTGGTTGAATAATATATTGGCAAAACTGGTAGGAAAAGCGTGGAAAATTCCTGCCATACCGCAATTGGCGGCTTATATGGAGCTGATTGCTGAGCTGCTCAATGATGAAAATCAAGCTGAGTAAGTTAAATATGAGGTTATTTTTATCGTAGCATAGCGAGTTCGCGCTGTTGTTTATCCATTGAACACTCAAAAACAGCGCAATAACCGATATAATGACTCCTTGTTTGTTATGACCACACAATACAGGATTCGCTATGACTAAAACTATTATTCAAACCTTGGATGCACCGCAGGCGATTGGCACTTACTCACAGGCGGTTAAAGTGGATCGCACGGTGTATCTTTCAGGGCAGATTCCTTTAAATCCAGAAACGATGCTGCTGGTTGACGGTGATATTGCCGCGCAAATTACCCAAGTTTTTGACAATTTAAAAGCGGTAGCATTGGCAGCGGAGGGGGATTTTTCCGATATTGTTAAGCTGAATGTGTTTTTAACCGATTTAACACACTTTCCTATCGTGAATGAAATCATGGGGCAGTATTTTGATGAACCTTATCCTGCCCGCGCGGCTATTGGTGTAGCGGCATTGCCTAAGGGAGCTGGAGTGGAAATGGATGCCATTATGGTATTAAAGCCACAAGAGTATCCTGCGTCTTAATGACTGATAGTAATTGCTGTTCATGAAAACTTCGCACGCGCTCACACAATCAGTTGCTACCTTAACGGGAGTCGGGACGCATACTGTCGGTCGTTTGCGTAAATTGGGCATCCACGTTGTGCAGGATTTGATTTTTCATCTGCCGTTGCGTTATGAAGACCGAACCCACGTTCATGCTATCGGTGCATTAACCGCAGGGATGACGGCGTTGATTTGCGGCAAAGTGGAACTGGTTGATGTGTTGAGCAAAGGGCGTAAAAGTCTGATTTGTCGGGTCAGTGACGGCACGGGCTTTATGACCTTAAAGTTTTTTCATTTCAGTGCCGACCAGCATAATATCTTTAAAACAGGAACGTGGCTAAGTTGCTTTGCCGAAGTGCGGCACGGTTATGCCGGGCTGGAAATGGTGCATCCTGAATACCGTGTTATTGCCAGTCCTGACAGCTATATTCCCGAAAACCGTTTAACGCCTGTGTATCCATTGACCGAAGGTTTGAGTCAGGCGACCTTGCGTAAAGTGATGAAGCAGGCGTTAAATCAAGTCGAGTTGCTGCAAGACTGGATTCCCGACTCGATTTTACAACGCTATCAGTATCCGTCGTTGCTGGAAGCGATACATACCTTACACGCGCCCGATGAATCGGTGTCGATGTTAGCGTTACAAAATGGCAGCTTACCCGCGTTGAAACGCTTGGCATTTGAAGAGTTGCTCAGCCATTATTTGAGTCTGAAAAAAGCCAAAGTAGCGGCGAAAGTCTGGCAAGCTCCATCATTTTCCAGCCCTATGTTAGCCAGCAGTAAAGAGCATTTTTTGCGCTCGTTGCCTTTCACCCTGACAGGCGCGCAGCAGCGGGTAATTGGTGAAATTGAAGCCGATTGTATGAGTGCGCAGCCGATGATGCGCTTGGTGCAGGGTGATGTGGGGTCGGGTAAAACGGTGGTGTCTGCGTATGCCGCGTTGCTGGCGTTGACCGCAGGTTATCAGGTGGCGGTGATGGCTCCGACAGAATTACTTGCCGAACAGCATTACCGTAATTTCAGCGCGTGGTTTGGCGGCTTTCAAACCCAAGTGCTATATCTCACAGGGCAGTTGAAAGGCAAAGCACGCGCCGCGACCTTGCAAGCCTTGGCGGATGGTTCGGCGGGTATTATTGTCGGTACTCACGCGCTGTTTCAGGACAGCGTACAGTTTCATAAGCTGGGCTTGATTATTATTGATGAACAGCACCGTTTTGGTGTCCATCAACGCATGGCTCTGCGCGATAAAGGGCAACAAGCAGGCTTGCGTCCGCATCAATTAGTCATGACCGCCACGCCGATTCCGCGCACGCTCGCCATGTTGCAATACTCCGATTTGGACATCTCCATTATTGATGAATTACCGCCGAATCGTAAACCCATAGTGACCAGCGTGATTCCTGCCGAACGTCGTGATGATGTGATTGCGCGAATTAATCACTGGGTGGCGAAAAAACGTCAGGGTTATTGGGTGTGTACGCTGATTGAAGAATCGGAAGTGTTGCAATGTGAAGCGGCGGAAAAAACCGCTGAACTGTTAATCGAAGCCTTGCCCGATGTGCGTATCGCGCTGATTCACGGACGGATGAAATCCGCTGAAAAAGATGCCATCATGCAGGCGTTTAAACATCATGAGCTGGATTTATTGGTGGCGACGACGGTGATTGAAGTCGGCGTTGATGTGCCTAATTCGGGCTTGATGATTATTGAGAATCCTGAGCGGTTAGGCTTATCACAACTGCATCAATTACGCGGACGGGTCGGGCGCGGCGCGGATGACAGTTATTGTTTGTTAATGTATCAATCGCCGTTATCAGATACCGCGCGGCAACGCTTGGGCATTTTGCGCGACAGCAACGACGGCTTTGTGATTGCCGAAAAAGATTTACAGTTACGCGGCCCGGGGGATGTCATGGGAACGCGCCAGACAGGGCAGATTCATTTTAAAGTGGCTGATTTAGCCAGAGACGCGGATTTGCTGGATATTATTCAACAGGTCGGCGAACAATTTCTTATCGACTCACCCCATGCCATACAGCCGTTGTGCGATCGTTGGCTGGGTGCATCGACAGACTACGCAGAGGTTTAGCCGTTTGACTACGAACAGCGTGTTATTTGATAAAGAACCGTTATGGCGTGAAAACCGACAAGGTACACGCCATAAAATGCCTGAAGCCGTGCAGTCGTGGGCGTATGAATCAGGCTCACTCACGCAACGGCTACGCGCCACTTACGGTATGGCGGTAGCGGTCAGAGTGTTATTCCAACAATGGCGTGTACCGTTTTTAAGTGAACGCAAAGCCTTGGGATTGCATGATCGCCGCGTGTGTTTAATCCGTGAAGTGTTGTTACACGTCAATAACAAGCCGTTGATTCTGGCTAGAACGATTATGCCGCCTCATACGGTGAATCGCAGCTTGTTAAAGTTGGGTTCGCGCCCTTTGGGAGAAGTGATTTTTGCTGATCCGCAACTGGAGCGTATTGCAATGGATGTGACGCTGATTAACCCCGACGAGTGGACTCCAACCGCATTGGATGTCGGGCATATCAAACAGCCGACGTGGGGCAGACGCACGGTGTATGCGATAAAACATCGGGAAATGCTGGTGGGTGAATTTTTTCTGCCTGCTGTTTTGTAGTTGTAGGGTCACCCACAGTTGAGGATTTTTACAGAATTGTGGGAGTGGCTTTAGCCACGATTATCGTGGCTAAGGCCACT
>JAURYI010000027.1 GCA_030654015.1 Methylococcales bacterium
GCGAGGTTTTAAAAACCTCGCAGGTCTTATTAGTAGCTAGAATGTACCAATAACACCTTACCGCGTTGGAGATTGATATGCTAACCATAGAGCTAAACCCCAAATTGGAAAACACATTAAAAACAATGGCGGAGCAGGAACATATTTCAGTTAATGAAATTATTAATAGATTACTGGGCTTGTCTCTTAAAGAAAAACAAGTATCGCCTGATGAAGAAAACAGACACCAGCTTTTGAAAAAACTAAGAGCAATTAAGCCTGTGAAATGTAAATATACCTCAGAGCAAATTGTACGCAGTTTAAGAGACGGGACAATATTAGAGTGAAAGATAAAATTGTATTGGACTCGTGTGTTTTTAGTAAAATATTTTAATAAAAGATAATTAAATGGCAGTAATTAATTCAAGACAAATAGATGAATTTCGAGGAAAGCTTATCTTGGAAGTTGAATATGTTGAAGATGATATTCCACTCTTTACGGCTGTTTATTACCAGCCATCTCCTGAAAGACTTAAGAAAGCTGGGATAAATACTGATGATGTAAATTTCTACAAGAAAAAAATACTTGAAATTTATTCGTCTTGGTACGCAGCTACGCCAAATAGTATCAATAGAATCGACCATTTAAGCATCTACCCCATCAATACACTGCCAAACAGCGATTTTTTGCAACCTAAATACGCTAAAATTAACAGTATTTCATTAGAAGGATTTGATTATGAAATGCCAGAAACGCTTGAAGAAGTTGAAGATTTACTGGGAAACTTACCTACAGGTTTTGTCAAAGATTATGACTTTGGATTAGGTCTACAAAAAGACTATCGATTTATAATAAATGCGATTGAAGAAAATACAGAAATTATTAATTTATTAATTACCAATAAAGAAAAAACGTTAATAAATACTCCATCTATTATTATGACTCTTAAGGCTCTTAAGAATATTGACTTAGATGCTGTTTTTGATAGTTATATGCTCAATTACGATGAATATGATGCTATTAGAAGAGGTGTTGATAAAATTACCCGTGATTACCAATCTAACGGACGAACAGATAAATCAATTTTTGCATATAACGCACTGTTAAATATTGCTAATCCAGCGCAATATCCTGAAAAATATCGCCCTTATAAAAAAGACACGATATTAAAATTTATTTCGGATAACGATATGGAGCAAGCTGATTTATCAGTAGCAGATCAAAAAGAAGTTATTAATCTCATATCCAAAAATAAGAAAAAACTAGCAGAGCATCAGCCAGAAGCATTAATGAAACTTCATAATGATATTGAGCTGGTAACGCTTGAGAATTTAATTCAGAAGTTTGAAGAAATGCTGAATAAAAGTTTGTCAGAAAGAGAGTGGCAAAAACTATTTAATAAGAATTCATTTATTCTTAAATTGGCATTTGGATTTCCAATTATGAAAGTTTGCGAACAAGTTTGTGTTGGTGGAGGAACAATTTTTGGTAATGGTGATAAATTTCCTGATTTTCTTGTAAAAAATAATATTACAAATAATACCGCTCTAATTGAAATTAAAACACCCTGTACAAAGCTTCTCAATAAAAACGCATATCGTGAAAGCGTATATACTCCATCGAATGAGCTTTCTGGTTCTATTAATCAAGTGCTTGACCAAAAATACAAATTCCAGAAACAGATTGCTACATTAAAAGAAAATTCAAGAATTTATGATTTTGAGTCTTACTCTGTTAGTTGCGTATTGATTATTGGAAAAATGCCAGAGGACAACGATAGAAAAAAATCTTTTGAGTTATTTAGAGGCAATTCAAAAGACGTTGAAATCATTACCTTTGATGAGCTACTAGGAAAGCTTAGACAGCTTCACGTTTTTCTGTCATCTGACGGTTAAATTGAAGTGCAATAGCAAGTAGCCCGCATGGAGCTTGCGGAATGCGGGGGCTTTTCGTGATGATTACCACTGTTCCCCGTGTTCCGCTAAGCTCCACACGCGCTACGCATTATCCTATTACACTTCCTTATCCATAAAACGAATCCACCACATCATCAACCTGTTCATAAAGTACTTCGTTGGTGGAGTTGTCCAACGCGATATAAACCTGTTTGGTGCTTAAATCGCGTAAATAATAGGTTCTAAAGCCCAACCAAGAGCCTGTGTGGCTGACAAATTCGCCGCTTTCAAATAAATCCCAGCCGAAGCCGTATTCATAAGTTTTGCCGTTGCTTAATTCGGTGGGGGTGTAGGCTTCTGCTAGGGTGTCTTGACTGACTAATTCATCGGTGTACAACGCGGCGTTGTATTTGACTAAATCGTCCACGTTGGAAAAAATATTGCCATCACCAATAATGCCATCGACATAACTGGAATCGTTTTCCACATAATCACCATCGTCTCGTTCAAAGCCTGTGACTTTTTTATGCGGCGGTTTGCCATTGGAGAGGCGATAGCCGAATGAATGCTTCATGTCCAAGGGTTGAAAAATACGTTCTTGTAAAAAATCTTCAAAACTGAGTTCGGAAACGCGCTCGACGATGGTCGCTAAAAACGCATACCCCGTGTTGCAATAGTCGTGTTTTTTATTCGGTTTGAACAATAAATCGGGTTCATGTTCGGCAAACAGCGCGACGATGTCGTCATTGGTGACGATGATGTCTTCATCTTCCCAGTGTTCTTCAACGATTGCTTCATAATCCGCCAGTCCGCTGGTGTGTTGTAATAAATGCCGAATGGTGATGTCTTGGTAGGCGGCATTTTCAAATTCTGGGAGGTAATCGCATATCGGATCATCGTACTCTAACGCTTCTTCTTCGCATAACATCATGATGCACAAGGCGGTAAATTGTTTGCTGACTGAGGCTAAATTGAATATAGCGGCGGTTTTTAGCGGCTCTTCATCAGGATTGGCAATGCCCCACGCTTGTTTGTAGGTGATTTCATCATCTTTACCGACGGCAATGACTCCGTTAAATTGGTCGCCATTAAAAAATTCTTCAAACTTTTTTGCAAAAGCGTCTTCGATGGTCATTTTTGCCATAATGTATTTCCTTAAGTAATTAGATTGGGTGGGGTTACAAGCTGATGATGCAATGGAATCAAAAATCATGATTTTTGACTCCGTTATTCCAGTGCGTAGGCTGGAATAAGCCTGTTTGAGCGTAAGCGAAAACAGGTGTTTCCAGCAAACTTCTACAATTTAAACAACGGCTCTAAGCCATCATTCTCAACCGCTGGCATTTTCGCTCTGGCGTTGTTTTCTACAAAGGCTTGAAACAGTTTTTTACCCGACCACGCGGGTGCGTCTTTGGCGTATAACACCTGATTCAACTGCAAAATCTCATCCCGCAACCGCGCATCACAACAATCGGCAATTGCGCCTAAACTGGTGGCATTAAATTTTGCTGAACCCCACGCCAGTAGCGCGTTTTTTGCAGCTTTGGCATTATTATCCGCACAGGCTTTTTTCAATTGATTCATGCAATCTTTTAAATTCAATTCTGCGGCATTATCAACCGTAACAACGGGCAGGGCAGGGCGGTTGGTTAAAAAATAAAACAGCGTTACCAGCCAACCCAAGGCTAACAATAAACTGACCCATAACCAGTTGGAGATGGGTTGTTCGGCGGTGGGAGCTTGAATAATCGGTGTGCTTTCTGTGGGTGGTTTGCTTGCCTCAGGCGTTGCGGGTGCAGGTGTGGTCGTCGCTGCTGCACCGCCGACTACACTGATGGTGGTTTCAGGAATAGTGGCGGTTTCTATTTTTTTGGTTTGGGTATTAAACCAAGGGATTTTGACCGCAGGTAAGGTGTAATTGCCTGTTTTTGAGGGGATGATGGCGATTTTTTCTTCGCGCAGGGCTAATAAACCATCGGTGGTTTTTTGTTCTTTCAAAATGGGCTGGTCGGGATAGGTTTTTAATTGCGCATCGGTTTTGGTAGCACCCAGTTCAGGCAATGAACCGACGGTCGCGCCTTTGGCTATCAGTGTCAGCGTGCGCGTTAAGGGTTCGCCGACTTTCATTTGTTGAAAATCGCCCGACCATTCCTGTTTGACTTCCAGTTGTTCAGCGGTCAACCAATGCGAACCCGTAAAGGCGGCAGGTGCAGGTTTGACATCCAGCGTTATTTCTTTGGAGGTCACCTGTTTGGTTTGTGTGGAATTAAAGAGACCGTTAAAACCGCGCCGAGCATTAACGACGACTTCTGCGGTTAAGCGCAGCGGTTTAATGGTCACTTTGCCGCTTTTTTGCGGGAAAATAACGTATTTGCGTTCGGTGACCGAATAATCCACGCCGTTGACTTTGGTCGCATAATTGCTGTCATCCGCCAGTTTTTCCACCACGGCATCAGGAAGTTCGGGATCGGTCAATTGTGCCTGAGCAATATCGACTCTACGATACAGACGCAAGGTATACAGCACTTGCGATTGCAGATACGGGCTTGCGGGCGTGGCTTCCACGTTTAAAAATAAATCCTGATCGCTATTATCAGCGGCTTTGGTATTATCGCTTGGTGTGATGGTAACAGCGACGGCGACACTGGTATCCTGACCGAATTTGATGACGGGAATGGTAATAGTGCCTGTATGTTTAGCGAGTACACTCACGGTCCACTGTATGGTTTTGCTGGATTTTCCGTTGACCCACGAAGCACTGCTGCTTTGGTTTTGATTGAGAATGGTAAAGTCCTCTTCCAGCGGCGTAAAGTCAGGCGCGGCATCGGGGGATTCGGTCGTGGTAAACAGGATTTGAAACGAGTCTTCAATACTGACAGGATTGCGGTCTACTGAGGTGTCAATGTCTGCGGCGATTACGCCTTGACCTGTCAGCAGTAAAAGAAAAAACAGCGTTGATTTTAGTAATTGTTTGATAGTATTCATGCGCGATAGTGGGTGTTGAAAAGCACAGATTGCCCTAACGACCATTTTACAACAACAGCGTTATAGCATCGCATTTATGTGCGTGACTATAGCTAAGCAATACACTAGGAAAACATTGTATGAAACTTGAAACGATTGCCGTACATGGCGGCTATACACCTGATCCCACCACTAAAGCCGTTGCGGTGCCGATTTATCAAACTACCTCGTATGCGTTTGATGATACCGCTCACGGCGCGGATTTATTTGATTTAAAAGTCGCGGGTAATATCTACACGCGCATCATGAACCCGACCACGGACGTACTGGAAAAACGGGTTGCAGAATTAGAAGGCGGTATCGGCGCGTTAGCGGTTGCCTCAGGTATGGCGGCGATTACTTACGCCATTATGACCATTGCCGAAGCGGGCGATAATATCGTGTCTGCATCTACCTTATACGGCGGTACTTATAATTTATTGGCGCACACCTTGCCGCAATACGGTATCAGCTCACGATTTGCCGATTATCGCGATGCTAATGCCTTTGAAGAATTGATTGATGACAACACCAAAGCGATTTTTTGTGAATCCGTCGGTAATCCGCTGGGCAATATTACCGATTTTGAAAAACTGGCAGCGATTGCGCATCGTCACGGCATTCCGCTGATTGTGGATAACACCGTACCGTCACCGTATTTATGCCGTCCGTTTGAACATGGTGCGGACATTGTGGTGCATTCGTTGACCAAATATTTAGGCGGACACGGTAACAGTATCGGCGGAGTGATTGTTGATAGTGGCAAGTTTCCGTGGGCAGAACATAAAGCCCGTTTTCGTCGTTTGAATGAGCCAGACGTGTCTTATCATGGCGTTGTATATACCGAAGCCTTAGGCGCGGCGGCGTTTATTGGACGGGCGCGAGTGGTACCGTTACGCAATACGGGCGCGGCAATTTCACCGTTCAATTCATTTTTAATTCTGCAAGGCATAGAAACCTTGGCGTTACGCATGGATAGAATTTGTGAAAATACCCTGAAAGTCGCGGAATTTTTACGCAGTCATGACAAAGTGGCGTGGATTAACTATGCAGGTCTGGATGACCACGCAGACAAACCCTTGGTTGATAAATACATGGGCGGACGTGCCTCAGGTATTTTGACCTTTGGTGTAGAAGGCGGACGTAAAGCAGGGGAAAATTTCCAAGACGCGCTGAAATTAGTTACGCGCTTGGTGAATATCGGCGATGCCAAATCATTGGCGTGTCATCCCGCTTCAACGACACATCGTCAGTTGTCGCCAGTAGAATTATTAAAAGCAGGGGTATCAGAAGATATGGTGCGTTTGTCGATTGGTATCGAACATATTGATGATATTTTAGCGGATTTAGCGCAAGCGTTAGCGGCGGCGTAACTTTGATAATGACTGCCAGTCCTTAAAGGCATTGGTATCTACACAAGTTTCATAAGCACTTGATTTTAAAAGAAATCATTAGCTTGAAGAAATTTCATAACTCATTGTTTTACAAAGAGTTATCAAAGATGTGTAGATACCTTTGCCTTAAAGGACTGGCAGTCATGTCAGCGCGTAGGATGTGCCGACGATAGGAGGCGCATCAATCCAAACAAACGATTGCCACGCGAATGATGCGCCTCGTGCCTCGGCACATCCTACATTTGGCGCATCTTACGGGTTGGAGTAATTTTTTGTAAATTGGTTAGGATGTGATATTTCGTTAAGCAATTGAAATTAAAATCATCCTAGTTTTTTAAAATGATTGGACAAACGAATGATGTAATGTTTTGCGTCTATTCGGATGTCTAATAATAGTTGGGCGGGTGATGAGAAATTTATGAAGAATAGCATTTATACAACATGGCCTTTGTTGCTTTCTGTATCGCTTCTTATCTTGAACGATCATGTGTTTAAGTATTCTTTTTCAGGTATTGTTACAGGAAAAATATCCGATTTTGCTGGAATATTTCTTATCGTTTTAGTGTTGAGAGATGTATTTCCAAAGAGGGTATTAGAAACTTCCGTGCTTGTAGTCGGGCTGTTTTTATACTGGAAAAGTCCCTATTCTCAAGCCTTAATCGAATTCATTAATACCTATAGTCCGCTAGAGTTTATTCGAACGGTTGACTACAGTGACTTGGTGGCTTTTACAATTATTCCTGTTGCACACTTTGTTTACGAGAATCGTAATAGATTTACATTAAAGCTAAATATAGCGGAGCTAATTAAAATCCCTGCCATTGTATTAACGGTTTTAGGAATTACAGGAACCTCGACTTTACCTTATGTTGATACATACGAAATAAGAAAAAAATCTTCTAGCGAAAGCATTGATATTGTTAAGGCAATTAATGCCATTGAAAACGTTACTAATGCCTACAATTTAATATGTAAAAAATGCAATCCACTCGATAATGCAGGTCTTTATATGAATGATAGAATTCGCCTAGATTATCGTGTGTTGGAAAATAACAGGGGAATAAAGTTCTTAATTGATTGTCGTATTTGCTCTCGGCAAGAAGTGGATCAAATTAAAAGCGATCTACAGTATTCTTTAGGGCATCGGTTCAAAGGAATGGAGTTTGTTATTAAATAGCAAGTAGCGGGGTTTTTCGTTGACGATGCGATTGTTCTAAATAAAAACCGCCCCAAGTCAAAACCAAAGGCGGTTTTTTATTGCGCATTTATCAGACAGTCAAACAAACCCAACAACTGCAAAAAACAGCAACGGGCTACAATACGCCTCATTGCTTAAGACAACGCAAAAACGCATCGTGCATAAATTCTACTTCCCGCTGTAACGTAGGTTCTAACGCCAGCAAGCGATTAGGAATATCCATACTGCCATGCTGAATAGTCACCACATAAATCACCTGTTCTATCACCGTGCAAATCAAATAGTGCTGATTAACCCGATACCACTTTAACGCACCTGATAGGTCAGGAATGTCTCGCAATAAATCAGGGTGAGCAAGTAGCCCGTATGAAGTGTAACGGAATACGGGAATAACCACTGGCATGTCAGCTTATCCCGCATTCCGCAAAGCTCTATGCGGGCTACTTGCTGACGAATTGCATCTATACCGGCGCATGAAAGTACTATTTGCGGAAAGTCGAGGCAGTCTGGGTTCGAGAATTATGTTAAAACAATGACGCAAAGAAGGCTTTTGCTTGGGACGTTATCGAGTGAGACGCTTGATGAAACGCCTTAAACTACAGGTTATCCAACGGCGTGCTTACAAAGTAACGACAGTGAGAAAACACAGTCATCGTGTGGCGGATAACTTAGTTAATCAGGACTTTAACCCCAAGGCTGCAAACCAAGTCTGGGCTGGAGAAATCACCTATTTGCGTACCTACGAAGGTTGGTTGTATCTGGCTGTCGTCATGGACTTATACTCCAGGCGCATCATCGGCTGGGCGATGGACAAGTACATCAGTGCTGATTTGGTAAAACGAGCCATGCAGATGGCGATCACAATGAGTGGCAAAGGCGCGTGCTGGGACAATGCTGTCGTCGAACGTTTCTTTGCTAGCTTAAAAAATGAATGGCTATTAAAAATTTATCACTTAACCTGTGAATCTATGAAGCAAGATGTACAACACTACATCCGTTATTACAACCAAACACGATTGCATTCTGCCAATGGCGATTTATCCCCTATTGACTTTGAACTGTCTCTTTCAAATGTGTCAGGTTGGATTTGACCAGAACAATATAGATTTAGAGAGAGATAAATCATTGTGCAGGGATATAGAACTGTGAAATATTTATTGGATACCGATGTTATTTCTGAATTGAAACGCCCAAAACCTAATAAACAGGTTTTGAATTAGTTTGCTACGATGACAAAAGAATCGCTTTATTTGAGCGTATTAACCTTGGGTGAGATTCGTAAAGGAATAAAGAAATTACCCGATGGACAAAGAAAACAAGCATTATCAAGTTGGTTAGAAAAAGATATTCCGTTATGGTTTGATTCGCGCCTATTACTGATTGACGCTGAAGTAGCGGATTGTTGGGGGAAATTACAAGCACGAACTAACAGACCATTACCCGCAATTGATAGTTTATTAGCAGCAACGGCTTTACATTATGATTTATGTTTGGTGACGCGTAATGTCAGTGATTTTGACTACCCTGATTTAACTATTTTAAATCTGTGGGCATGAAAATTAGGGGTAAGTGCAAAACTTACCCCTAATCATGAGCCGTATTAAGCAACCACTTCGCTTAACATAGTTTGCGCAATACCCACGCTGATGATTTCAGCGAGGTGGGCTTCGACGCAGGGGATGCCTGCTAGGGCTAGGCGGTTTTGTCTGTCTTGGTCGATTATCCATACGGTAGAACCCATTGAATAAATGCTTTGGACAGAGCGGTTGATTAACGCGGTTTTGTAGTCATTAATACGTTTGCTGGCGAGTAAACACGCCAGTTGTTCGTCGGTGTAATAACTGTAGGCTTCGCGAGTGTTTTTCACTAAGGCTTCTTGTAATTTACGCGGACGTTCTAGTATTAGTTTACGCGCGGCTTGTTCAATTTGCGTGGAGTCCAAACCTAGGTTTGAATTCCGATACATCTCACGCGCCAGTTGCTCTGCTTTATCAAACACCGCAAAGCTGTTGATTAATTGTGCAGTTTGTTCTGGAATCGCGCCACCGAATAAAGGTTGTGCGGTTTGGTAAGCAGTACGCACTTGCGCAATTTGCACTTGTGCAAGTTCTACGGCTAATTCTTCCACCATTTCTTTGCGATCCATCGCCGCTAGGAGATGTTCAGCAGTTTGGGTTTTGTTTAACCATAATGGTAAGGCAACGTAAAAGTGTTGGCGTTCGGTTGCCCAATTAGCCAATAAATTACGCGCTTTGCTGGAGTTGGCGTACGCAGCGTGTTCTTCCAGCATTGCCAGAATAATGGCTTCATGCGCAGATACCGCCTCTTCGGTCAACCGATGCAGCGCGACTGAGGTTTTATCGTACAACGCGGCTAAACGGTTTTCAGGGTCGTATTGGTAGGCATTACCACCCGACATTCCGTTACACACGCCTTTACCAAAGCCGCCGATGTTCAGCACAGAACCGTTGGTCATGTATTCACAGGCAAAATCACCCACGCCTTCGACCACTGCCATCGCGCCTGAATTACGCACCGCAAAACGGTCGCCCGCTTCGCCGTTGATAAAGGCTTTACCGCCTGTCGCACCGAAGAGCGCGAAGTTGCCGATGAGGACGTTATTACCTGGAGTTTTAATACCACCACCCGGAGATTCAACGACTAACACACCGCCACACGCCGATTTACCGACACCGTCATTACAAGTGCCTTTGTGTTCCATGCGCATTCCGTCATTCATGAACGCGGCGTAACTTTGTCCCGCTGAACCGTGGGTGCGAATAATGACGCTGTCTGGGGCTAGGTAACGCCGTCCATTGGAATGGGTGTAAATGATGTTGGAGTCGTTAAGCTGTGCGTCGGTTATCTGATAATTCAAATAACGTTCCAAATCAACCGCCGCTTGACCGCCAACGGTTTTATTCCGATTGTTCAGTTTAAAGCCTTTGCCTTCAATCACAATTTGTTGCTGATGCGCCGCAAGCCCTGTTTTTATTTGCTCGATGATGTTGTCGTCGATGGTGAAACAGGCTTCTAAATACACCGCTTTGTCGATTTTTACTACGTCCACAGGGGCAAGCATTTTGGTTAAATCCAACTGCCCGACCATGCACGGATGATTAATCAAATGCAGTAATTCCGTTTTGCCGCGTAATTCCTGCAAACTGCGATAGCCCAGCATAGCCAATAATTCTCTGACTTCGTGCGCTAAGTTGATGAAATACTGAGCCAAAACACGCGGATCGCCTTTGAATTCTTCATGCGCAGTGGTTAAACCTGCTGGGCATTTGATGTTACAGTTTTTCGCCATCACGCAACGCAACATCATCAATGCGGTGGTGCCGAATTCAAACGAATCCGCGCCTAAAATCGCCGATTTCACAACGTCTAAACCGCTTTGATGTGCGCCACTACAGCGCACGATAACTTTATCGCGCAAACCATTGACCGCGAGAGCTTGATGCACTTCGGCGATACCGATTTCTGGTGAACGTCCGCTATTTTTCAAGCTGGTCACTGCCGCCGCACCTGTGCCGCCTGTGTTACCTGCGACGTTAATCACGTCCGCGCCTGCTTTGGCGACACCGACCGCAATCGTACCGATACCTTCGGAAGAGACTAATTTAACGCCGACTCGGACACGCGCCGCTTTGGCATCGTGAATCAACTGCCCTAAATCCTCGATGGAATAGGTGTCGTGATGCGGCGGTGGACTGACTAATTCCACGCGTGGCGTACCACCACGCAGTGCGGCAATTTCTACCGACACTTTGGCGGCTGGTAATTGTCCGCCTTCACCCGGTTTTGCACCTTGAGCGATTTTGATTTCAATTTCTTCAATGTTGGAATCGGCCAAATAACCCGCCCACACGCCGAATCGACCTGAGGCGAACTGTTTGATTTTGCTGGAACGCAACGTGCCGAAACGACTGGAATGCTCGCCGCCTTCGCCTGAATTGCTTAACGCGCCGACGATGTTTGTGCCTTGTGCAACCGCTTCGTGGGCTTCAGCAAGTAATGCGCCGTGACTCATTGCACCCGATGCTAAGGTGGCAGTGATTTCGTGTGCAGGTTGCACGTCACTCAAAGCAATCGGTTTACGCGCTTTTTGTACCGAAGACAAATAGTTGGCTAATACATTGCTACGGCTGGTAACGTGAATAACGATGGTATTTTCAACGATAACTATATCGAACCGAATATCAGCAAAGCGGTTTTTAAAATGCTGAACTAAATTTTCCAAACGTTGATTGGAATCACGCTCCGTGAAACTAATGGCAAATTCATACTCATCGACTTCCGTGACACACAAACCACGAATTAAGTAATTCACGTTACCGTGCAGGTTTTGCTTGCCTAAAATGTGATCGAAATCATCAACGCTTTCTGCGCCGCTGACATCGGCAGGAAAATCCATAATGTCACGCAATGCCGCAGGTCTGCTATCGCGTTCTTCGTACAGATTTTTAGTGAAACTGCGATAAGCGGGCGTGATGCCTGCGTTGTCGATTTGTTCAGGGGTACGTTTTTCGTAACCTGTGTCTAAATAGGCAATATCGCTGGCTTCGGGTGATTGTTCAGCAACGTATAAAATCGGCTCATCGGTCATGCGGATGTATTCACGAACAGCAGTATTGCCGTAAGAATGCCCCGCGCCGTCCTGACGTTCTTTGAACAAACCTAAAAACGGAATGTCTTTTTCTTCACGCACCGTCAGGGCTTTACCGTGCCATTCTGCGGCACTTGCCGCTATATCGGCATAACGCACACCGCCGACTGAGGCGTGAATATTGGGGAAATACGGGCTTAACTTGGGTTCGTCGGTGTCGAGATAATTGGACTCGAAAAACTCACCGCCGATATAACTTTCAGCAGTACACAAGCCGAATTTACCCATCGTTTTCATCAACGATTTTTCCGTGCCTTTCTGGAATTTATACAACACGCTTGTCCATTCAGCCGCTGGGTAATGGCTGGTTACACGGTCATGGACACTGAGCGGACATATCGCCGACGCGCCGAAACCTAGGATGGTAGCAACATCGTGCGGACTTGCCGCCTGCCCTGTTTCAGCAATCAGTGACGAGTTGAAACGCAAGCCCTGTTTAACTAAATGCTGATTCGCGGCGGCAATCATTAATAACGCGGGAATTGCGGCGTGAGTTTCGCTGATGTTCGCGTCCGTTAAAATAATAATGCCGGTGTTATTGCTCGCCGCTGTAGCGACTTGTTCACACACCGCTGTGACTGCTGCTGTCAGGTTGGTTTCGTTTTGTGCCGCATCGCTAAAATCAGGCGTGTACAACATATCCAGCGTGATATGACTCACGACAGATTGTCTGCGGATTTGTTCTAATTGAGCGCGTTGTAAAATCGGCGATTCAATCACCAATTGTTTGCTGTATTCATCGGAAAAAGTCGGTTTTGCACCTAAGGCAACCCGCAAAGTCATGCCGTCGCTTTCACGGATAGAATCCAGCGGTGGGTTGGTGACTTGCGCAAAACGTTGGCTGAAATAACGCGACATCCCACCTTCGGCACTGGACAGCGCGTTCGGCGCGAGTCCGTAACCCATTGCGGTGACTTTTTCTAACCCTGTTGCTAACATAGGATCAAGCAAGAAGCGGAAACTTTCCTGATTCAATGAATACGCTGTGTAGCGTTGGTCGATGTTTAAGCTGTGATTGTCTGCTAATTCGGCTAATTCAACCTTGGGTAGTTCGGATAAATGAATGCAGCGTTTAGCCAATAATGCGCTGTAGTCCTTTTCTTTCGCCAAGCGTTCCAGCACTTCTGCGTTATGGTAGGTTTCGCCTGTGCTGTGGTCAAAATACAGCATCCCGCCCGCTTCGATACGCCCGCGTTTGACAATATCCGCAGGTGGAAAATCAATTTGTCCCGCTTCGGACATGACGGCTAAATAATCGTGCGTTTCCACAGAACGCAGTGGACGCAAGCCCAGACGGTCTAAACGCGCACCGACCCGAATACCATCATTAAAAATCAACGCCGCAGGGCCGTCATTTTTTTCTTCGTATAAGCTGAAATACTCCAGCATGGCGCGGACTTCGGGCGACAAAGTGGTGTCGTTTTCCCACGCTGGCGGCATCATGGCTAATACGGCGGTCACGATATCCAGATTGTCTTCGTTAATACGGCGAGTTAGGGTTTGATCTAAACGCCCTGAGTCTGATTGTCCGCACGGAAAACAGATGTGTTTGCCGTGTTGTCTGGCAATGGCGTTTTCACTGAGGCGGTTTTTCTTGTCGGTGTTTAATTCGCCGTTGTGCGCCATGTAACGAAATGGCTGTGCCATCATGGTGGCAGGGGCGGTATTGGTGGAAAAACGGGTATGAAAAAACAGGGTATGGATTTCGTGATCGGTATCGTACAAGTCAATGAAATACGGAATCACTTCATGCGAATTCAAGCGACCTTTATAAACCTGAGTGCGTGAACTCATGGATAACGGATAAAAACCCGCCAATTCATCACGGGTAAAAGCTTCAACTTCAATATCGAGCAACGCGGCTTGAATATGGCGTTCAAATTCCTCATGCGTTGCGTCTTTTAAAGCGTCAGGACGACCAAAAATAAACTGCTCAATCGGCAATTGGGCTTTAATCGCCGCCGCATTCAACACGCTGTTATCCACAGGAATCACGCGCCGTGCCAGTATCGGCAAGTTAAAATCGTTAAAATGCCGCTCCACTAATTCATTGGCATCGGAATCATGGTGGGCGTGATCTTCTGGATAAAAGAAGTTCGCTACGCCAAATTGACCGAGTTCCAGTGCGGGATTACCCGTAATTTTGCGGAAAAAAGTGAGCGATAAATCAATATTGACACCCGCACCGTCACCGATACCTTCCGCGCTCATGCCGCCACGATGTGGAATAGTGCATAAGGCTTCATGGGATTTAGCCAATAAATCGTGCGTTTGTTTGCTTTGCTTGTGGGTAATAAAACCCACTCCGCAACTGTCCTGCGAAAGTTCTGCGTCATAAAGCATGGCTTGTTTATTGTTCCATCGGGGATTTTTAGTCATTATCCTGCCCGTTCTCTCATCGGTGTTGTGTATGTAACGTTTAGTGTCGTTTTTAGGTCGTGTGTGGTAGAGTCAAACGCATTAATTCTGCGTAGTGCTGACTATATTATCGTTTAGCGAAACCTGCTAATGGTAACATAACCAAGCTAATTTGTCAGGTATGCACTTCATTTATCAAGCGAGTCAGTTGTTATGAAAGAAAATTTTGATGTCATCATTGTCGGTGGCGGTATGGTCGGTGCGGCTGTAGCGTGCGGGTTGGGCGGTAGCTCTTTAAAAGTGGCAGTGCTGGAAAGCTCACCGCCTGAAGCCTTTTCCCCAGACCAGCCGCATGATTTGCGCGTGTCCGCGCTCAGCATTGCCTCGCGCAACATCATTGAAACCGTGGGCGCGTGGGACGGGATTGTTAATCGCCGCATCTGTCCGTTTCGCCGTATGCGTGTCTTTGAAACCGCTGGTGATACTGAATTTTGCAGTGATGATATTAACTATCCTGAATTGGGTTATATCGTCGAAAATCGTATCACACAACTGGCTTTATTAGACCGCTTGCAAGAATTTCCCAATATCGAGCTAATCTGTCCGACCGCTATCAGTAAAATCAACTACCGTTTAGGTGAACAACCTGAAATTGAACTGGGTGATGGACGAGTTTTATCCGCAAAGGTGTTGGTGGGTGCAGACGGCGCACAATCGCGCGTTCGGCAAACAGTCGGTATTGGTCTGACCAGTTGGGATTATCAACAACACGCGCTGGTCATTTACATAGACACTGATTACGAACAGCAAGATATTACTTGGCAACGCTTTGTTGCCAGCGGCCCGCAGGCGTTTTTACCACTGACAGGGCATTACGGCTCACTCGTTTGGTATAACTCACCCGATGAAATCAGTCGTTTAAAAACCTTATCTTTTGATGATTTGAAGCAGGAATTAATAGCCGCATTCCCTGATTGTTTGGGTAAAGTCAACGCCATATTAGGCATTGCCAGTTTCCCCTTAACCCGCCGTCATGCGCAAAGCTACGTTAAACAAGGCGTGGTATTAGTCGGCGATGCTGCCCACACCATTAACCCACTAGCAGGGCAAGGCGTAAATATCGGTTTATTAGATGCCGCCGCCCTAGCCGAAGTATTACTGGAAGCACACAAACAAGGGCTAAACATAGGCGATGTCAGCGTATTAAAGCGTTACGAAAAAATGCGCCGCAATGAAAATCTGAAAATGATGACCGTGATGGACGTGTTTTATAACGTATTCAGCAATGACATTCTACCCGTCAAATTATTACGCAACCTAGGTTTAGGCTTAGCTGAACGCATATTACCCGCAAAACACAAAGTCATGCGCGGTGCAATGGGCTTGGAAGGAAAATTGCCGAAACTGGCGAAAGGTATAGCCATTAATTAAAAGGAAAATACCATGTTACACACCTTAACGTATGAACTCGATTTACCGCAAAATCGCACTATTCAACTTAAACTGCCTGACACTATCAAAACAGGCAAGCATCATATTGTCTTGGTGATTGATGAAAAAGAAGACCAAACCGATGATTTTCAACAACTGCTCAATGCCACCAAAGGACTTTGGCAACAAGGCGATGGCTTAGCTTACCAACAAGCCTTGCGTAATGAATGGGAATAAACATGGTCTATTTGCTTGATTCCGTCATTTTGATAGACCATTTCAACAATATCCCCCAAGCCAGCGAATTTTTGCAACAGCACAAAGATAGCTCGGCTATCTCAGTGATTACCCGCGCCGAAGTCAGGTAGGGTACGCTGTGCGTACCTTTTCATAATCAACGACTTAACGGTACGCGCAGCGTGTCCTACACGGCTACGCACTACAAACTTATCAGATAGAAACGCCCGTCGTCCATGACGAATGCAGAAAATAGGAAAAAAATGGCACAATCAATAGAACCCAATATTGCAGATTTAGCTAATGGCTGGCTTAAATCTTACAAGCTCGATTATAAATTAGAACAAGAATATTTTGGCACTAAAGAGAATCCTACTCAAATTGATAAGGCTCTTGATGATTATTTTTCTAAAAATGGCGGCGTTGGTGGAAATCGTCCTGATGCAAAATTATTATTACAAGATAAGCATTTAAACCATTACCCCATTATTATTGAATATAAAGGTGATAAAAACAAACTGGTAAAACTTGACAGTAACGGACAAGTTGACAATAAAACGGCGAAAAACGAACCCAATTTTAAAAATATTAATTCATTTGCTGTAAATGGTGCAGTGCATTACGCCAATGCGTTACTTCATCATACCATTTACACCGATATTATTGCTATTGGAATGACGGGATATAAAGATGAAGCAGGTAATATTAAGCACGAAATAGGCGTGTATTTTGTTTCTAAAACTAACTTAGCCTTTGGGCAAAAAGTTAAAAAAGAATATTCAGATTTTTCTTTTCTAAAAAAAGAAAATTTTGATGCGTTTATTGAGGAAGTAAAAAAGCTAACACTATCACAAGAAGAAATTGATAAACTCAAAGAACAACGCGAAAGAGAGATTGATATTAGCTTAGTAAAGCTCAATAACGATATTTATAAAAACGAAAAAGGCTTAGGCGAAAATGACCGCGTTTATCTTGTTGCCGCGTCAATTATTGCCACCATTGGAATAGTTGGTAAAGTTCAACCACTCGAAAAAGAAGAGTTAAAATCTTCTACCGAAAATGGCTATACTGACGGTGAAATAATTGTAAGAAAAATAGAATCTTTTTTAGAAAATAGAGAACTCCCAAAGGCAAAAAAGGATCTCATCGTACGAACGTTATCCAATACCTTATTAACTGAAAATATCAATAAAGTTGAAAATGGTGAAAGCCAACTTAGACGAGTTTTTACCAAGATTGTCGATGATTTAGGTATCTATTATAAAATTGGTTTAACAACGGATTTTACAGGCAAACTTTTTAATGAAATGTATGGCTGGCTTGGTTTTACACAAGACAAGTTAAATGATGTTGTGCTTACCCCGTCCTATATTGCGACATTATTAGTCAAATTAGCGCGAGTCAACAAAGATTCATTCGTTTGGGATTTTGCCACAGGTTCGGCAGGTTTATTAGTTGCCGCGATGAATGAAATGCTGATTGATGCCAAAAATACCATTACCTCACCAGATGAACTTACTCAAAAAGAAATCAAAATAAAAGCAGAACAATTGCTCGGTTTGGAATTGCTTTCAAGCGTGTATATGTTGGCAATTCTTAATATGATTTTGATGGGCGATGGCAGCTCGAATATTTTAAATAAAGACTCTTTGAGTGATTTTGACGGAAATTATGGCTTTGGAAAAACAGACAGCAAATTCCCTGCTGATGCTTTTGTTTTAAATCCGCCTTATTCTGCAAATGGTAACGGAATGAACTTTGTAGAAAAAGCCCTAGGCATGATGAATAAGGGCTACGCAGCAATTATTATTCAAAACTCAGCGGGTTCTGGAAAAGCCAAAGAATACACTAAAAAAATATTAGAAAAACACACGCTTTTGGCAAGTATCAAAATGCCAGTAGATATTTTTATTGGTAAATCAAGCGTACAAACCAATATTTATGTGTTTAAAGTCAATGAAAAACACCATAAAGATGACGTGGTGAAGTTTATTGATTTTTCAAACGATGGTTACACCCGCACCAACCGCAAAAAAGCCAGCAACAATTTAAAAGACACTGACCGAGCCAAAGAACGCTACGAAGAATTGGTAAACTTGGTGCGTTTTGGTAAAAGCAAACTCACTATTTTTACTGAAAAAGAATATCACGAGGGTACTATTGACCCACAAAATGGAGAAGACTGGAATCAAACCGCACCCATTGATACTAAACCGACATTGCAGAATTTTAAGAAAACTGTAAGTGATTATTTGGCTTGGGAAGTTTCCAATCTATTAAAACAAAATAGAGAAGATGATAGTCTGGGAAAGTAAATGCCTCACTTAACGAGAAATTGAAAAATGTTGAGTGGGGCGAGTTTAAATTGGGGGATTTATTTAAGATAAAAGGAAATCCCCAATTAAATAAAGATAGTTTTTCATTTAATGAAAATGGAGAGTTCCATTATTTTACAAGAACAGAATTTAACAATGGAATTTTGGGATATGTAGACTATTTAGATGAAGAACATAAGATTAGTGGAAATTGTCTGGCAGTTGGAATGATTGCTATGAAATTTTTTTATATGGAAAATGATTTTTATGCTGGGCAATTTACCAAAAGAGCAATTCCAAAATCTTTTTCTTTAACTCCACGAATAGCAAATTACTTTATAAGTTTGCTAAATAAAAACCAGAAAACTTTTCAAAATGTTTTAGTTAGACACTTTGAAAATGAATTTTACAAAACAAAAATCTACCTGCCCACAAAAAACGGCAAAATAGATTTTGATTTTATGGAAATTTTTATAGCGGAACTGGAAGCAGATCGTATAGCGGAACTGGAAGCGTATTTATTAGCTACGGGATTAAAAGACTACACGCTGACAAAAGAAGAAGAAAAAGTTTTAGATGAATTTAAAAATATTAAGTGGGGAGAGTTTAAACTCGGGGTTCTATTTGAAAAAATAAAGACAAAAAAGTTATCTTTCAAAGCGGATGAGCTACCAAAACAGATAACTGACGAATATACACTTCCGTGCCTCACATCTAGCTTTAAAAACCAAGGATTAAACTATTTTGTACCTAAAGATGGGGCAACTATTTTAAAAAATGTAATTTCGATTCCTTCAAATAGCGATATTTATCGAGCTTACTTCCAATCAAATGAATTTACAGTTTTATCAGATGCTTATGCAATTCGCTGGGTTTTTAATGGCGTTAAACTATTGCCTAATCAATATTTATTTGCAGTTCAATGTATAAATAAAGTAACAGATTTGTCTATATATTCATACAAAAATAAATTAGGAGGATGGAATGTTGTAAAAAATAAATACATTCAATTACCTATCAAAAATGATAAACCTGACTTTGAAATAATGGAAACCTTTATCTCCGCCATTCAGAAATTGGTTATTAAAGATGTTGTTTTATATGCTGACAGAAAAATAGCGGCGACAAAAACTGCCGTAAATAAATAAGCTAATAAAAGCGGCGTAGTACGATAGGATGGTGAGGTACGAAGCCAATCAATCGCGAATGCTATACAGCACTAAAACAATCACACGACGTACATCGCTATAAACAAAAACCCCCGAAGCCGTAAGACTGCGGGGGTTTTTGGTATCCAGTGTTTAGATGGATTTATGACAACGCGCTTTGATTCGCTTTAGCGATTTCAGCGATTTTGCCGAATGCTTCGATGTCGCGTACTGCGAGATCAGCTAATACTTTACGGTCGATGCCTACGTTGGCTTTAGTTAAGCCATTGATTAAGCGACTGTAAGAAATGCCGTACATTCTTGCGGCAGCGTTGATACGCACAATCCACAACGCACGGAATTGGCGTTTTTTCTGTTTACGGTCACGGTACGCATATTGTCCCGCTTTGATAACCGCTTGTTTAGCAACGCGGTATACTCGGCTTCTTGCGCCGTAGTAACCTTTTGCTAATTTAAGAATTTTTTTGTGTCTTGCACGGGCTGTTACACCACGTTTTACTCTAGCCATGATTAGTCTCCTTGATTAACTGTAAGGCATCATGCGTCTAGCCATACGCACATCGGATGGATGAACACTCGCAGGTGCGCGTAGTTGTCTTTTTCTTTTGGTCGATTTTTTAGTCAAAATGTGGCGTTTGTGTGATTGTCCACATTTAAAACCGCCGTTGCCAGTGCGTCTGAAACGCTTGGCAGCACCACGGTTGGTTTTTATTTTCGGCATTTGTTTTGCTCCAATAAGGTTAAAATTAAAAATCCCTGAGAATAACTCAGCAAGGCAAAATGCGTTGGCCCTGAAGAATTACTCGCATTCTGTGAAGAATGCGGTGACTTGACAATTCCTATGTCAAGATAAAACAAAGCCAGACCTACCTAGTTGACAGGTCTGGCTCGAATGGGTTTTTATGGATTATTTTTTCTTTTTTGGGGACATTACCATAATCATTTGCCGCCCTTCCATTTTTGGAAATTGTTCAACTATTGCGAGTTCTTCCAAGTCTTTTTCGATGCGCTTCAAAACATCCATACCGATTTCACGATGCGCCATTTCACGCCCGCGATAACGTACGGTGATTTTTGTTTTGTCGCCATCGTTAAGAAATTTAATTAAACTTTTCAATTTTACTTGATAATCGCCTTCATCCGTTCCCGGTCTGAATTTGATTTCTTTGACTTGAATTTGCTTTTGTTTCTTTTTGGCAATTGCCAGTTTTTTGTTGAGTTCAAACTGGTATTTACCGTAGTTCATTATCTTGCAAACGGGGGGATCCGCGTTTGGCGATATTTCTACTAAATCCAAGTCTGCCGCATAAGCAATCTGTTTGGCCTCATCCAGCGAGATAATACCTAATGCCTCACCCTCAGCACCTGTGACTCGAACCCGTCTAGCGGTAATCATGTCATTCAAGCGCGTTTCATCTTTTTTAGCAGCGATACCCTAATCCTCCAAAATTACAATTATTTTCTGTTGGCAATTTCTTGTTCTAAACGTTGTGAAAATTCACTGATTGCCAAACTACCTAAATCATCACCCTTTTGCGTGCGTACTGTAATACGTTGTTGTTCTAATTCATTGTCACCGATGATGACAAGATACGGTACACGCTGCATAGAATGTTCGCGGATTTTAAAGCCTATTTTCTCATTTCTCAAGTCAATTTTTGCTCTTATACCTTGTTGCTCTAATGTTTTCAGCACTTGCGTGGCATAATCCGTGTGTCTATCGGCAATAATCAACACCACAACCTGCACTGGTGACAGCCATAATGGGAATGTACCTGCGTGTTGTTCGATTAAAATGCCGATAAATCTTTCCAGTGAACCTAAGATAGCGCGATG
The DNA here is from genome assembly GCA_030654015.1 of Methylococcales bacterium. Lineage (GTDB taxonomy): Bacteria > Pseudomonadota > Gammaproteobacteria > Methylococcales > Methylomonadaceae > UBA4132. The sequence continues at coordinate 21,486 of JAURYI010000027.1, forward strand.
TAACATCACTGGCACTTGGCGCGAACTGTCTTCGCCGATGTAGCTTGCGCCTAAGCGAGCTGGCATGGAAAAATCCACTTGAATTGTGCCGCATTGCCATACACGACCGATACAATCTTTTAGCGAGAATTCAATTTTAGGGCCGTAAAACGCGCCTTCACCCGGTTGTAAATCCCACGCCAAGCCTTTGTTATTCAGTGCGAGTTCTAACGCAGATTCTGCTTTATCCCAAACGCTATCATCACCCACGCGATTTTCAGGGCGAGTGGATAATTTGATAATAACTTCTTCAAAGCCGAAGTCTTTATAAACCGCAAACAGCATATCTATAAACGTAGATACTTCGTCTTGAATCTGCTCTTCGGTACAGAAAATGTGCGCATCATCCTGAACAAAGTTTCTGACGCGCATTAAGCCGTGCAGTGTGCCAGACGGTTCATTACGGTGGCACGAACCGAATTCCGCTAAACGTATCGGCAAATCACGGTAGCTTTTAATGCCTTGATTATAAATTTGGACATGGCACGGGCAGTTCATCGGTTTAACCGCATAATCACGGTTTTCCGAATGGGTGGTAAAAATCATCGCGCCGAATTTATCCCAATGCCCTGATTTTTCCCACAAGGTACGATCTACCAGCTGCGGGGTTTTAACTTCGGCATAACCATTGAAACGTAATTTCTCACGAACATACTGTTCAACTTGTTGGTAGATAATCCAGCCTTTTTCATGCCAGAATACCATGCCCGGTGCTTCTTCTTGGGTGTGGAATAAATCCAGTGTTTTGGCTAATTTACGGTGATCGCGCTTTTCAGCTTCTTCTAAGCGGTGTAGATAGGCTTGTAATTCTTTTTTATCGCCCCACGCTGTGCCGTAAATGCGTTGTAGCATTTCATTTTTGGCATCGCCGCGCCAATACGCGCCCGCGATTTTCATCAGCTTGAACGCGCCTAATTTACCTGTGCTGGGTACATGAGGGCCGCGACATAAATCGGTAAAGTCACCTTGTTCGTATAAGGATAAATCCTGATCGGCAGGAATGGATTCGATAATTTCCGCTTTATAGGCTTCGCCCAGACCTTTAAAGAAAGCAACCGCTGCATCTCTGGATAACACTGAACGATGAATCGCAATATCCTTTGCAACCAACTCCTGCATTTTCTTTTCAATAGCCACTAAATCATCAGGCGTGAATGGTCTGGAATAGGCAAAATCGTAGTAAAAACCGTTGTCGATAACAGGGCCTATGGTGACTTGTGCGTCAGGAAATGTATGTTTAACCGCTTGGGCTAATAAATGCGCAGTAGAATGGCGGATAACATCAACGCCGTCTGCGTCTTTGGCAGTAATAATTTGTAGCGCAGCATCTTGTTCAATCAATGTACTGGCATCGACTAACACCCCATTGACTTTACCTGCCAGCGTTGCCTTTGCTAAACCCGTGCCTATAGATTTGGCTATATCTAACACAGTCACTGCGTGGTCAAATTCGCGTAAAGAGCCGTCGGGAAGAGTGATAATAGGCATGATGATAACTTTTTGGTTGCTACAACGAAAAAAGCACCGCCTGAGCAGTGCTTTATGTATTCTGGTAGGCACGAGTGGACTCGAACCACCGACCCCCACCATGTCAAGGTGGTGCTCTAACCAACTGAGCTACGCGCCTGAAGTATTAACTTCAAGCCGTGCATTATACTAATATTTTTTTGTTATGCAAACTATAAAAACTATTTTGTATAACAATTTCTGCAACAAACTAAATCAACGACAGTATCCGCAACATCGCCTTCTTGAAATACATAAGTATCGCCAGCGGCAACAAAAGCCACACACACCCGATTGCCTAAGTGCAAACAGGTATTGCATAACTGATTGGTATTTTGCGGATGCTTTGTGAAAAACGCGGGTCATCCTCTCGGCAACGCAGACCTTATTGACATTATGTACCAGAGGATTTAAACAGGTTCGTCACGCCAAATAGACAACCCGTAAAACGTGCACCTCTCTCATATCAAACCAGCAGCCAGATTGTAATAGTTATTACCTGCAAAACTAACGCGCGTAATAGCATTTATTAACTATCACGTCTGATTTGAAAACAAAAAAAAATTATGCACCGATAGCAAACGTCGCCGTATTACGATTTAATGAATAATCACGGGTTATTTTGGTGTGCACAGCTTGAATTATTTGCCATTACCTAAAACTTTAAAGCGATGACAGGTTTTGTCTTGCGTAAAAAGATGTGTTCTGGATAAGGCGTTTACAGAACACACATTAGGCGGAGATCAATCAATATCAAACTTGAACTTTTCAAACAAACCATGTAGTATTGAATCGACACTATCTGGAGTTAATAATAATGAAAACGTCCCAAAAACTTCTTTACACCGCTCTATTTGCCGCGCTGTCCTGCACTTTACAGGCGGCAGAATCCGATGATTCTCAAAAAATGCACCAACTGTTTGAAGACAACTGCGCCAGTTGTCATGGCTCAGATCACGGTGGTTATATTGCCCCCGCATTGAATTCAGAAACCCTAAAAGGGCGCAGTCCAACTGCATTACGCAGTTTAATTATGACAGGCAGTTTTGACACGCTGATGCCTCCGTTCTTTGGCAAATTGTCCGATGATGAAATTCGCGGTTTGGTTAAACACCTGAAAGCCACGCCCAAATTACCCAATCCCGCGTGGACAATGGACGACATCAAAAAATCCATTAAAGTCTATGTCAAAGACGAAAGCACTTTACCCGCTAAACCGACGTATGAAATCGACAGCATGGACAATGTTATCGGCGTGGCAGCACGCGGTAAATACGGACGCGGTGCGGGTTCAAAAGCGATATTCATTAACAGCCTGACTCACAAAGTCATCGGTGAAATTCCTACAGGGACAGCCGCGCACATCATCGACTACAACCCTGCCAATCCGCGCTGGGCGTATGTTAAAACTGACACGGCGGAGATTTTTAAAGTCGATTTATATTCCATGCAGGCGGTGCGCAGTGTAAAAACGGGCTTGAACGGGCCGGGTATTGGCGTATCAAGAGATGGTAAATACATCATGGCAGGTTCATTCGTGCCGCATAACGCGGTGATTCTGAATGCCGACACCTTAGAACCGCTGAAAACCTTTGAACTGGAAGGCGTAGACCCAGATGGTAAAATGGTCAGTTCTGATTCGGGCATGATTATCGGCACCCCGTTTGCCGATATTTTTGCGATTGCCTTGGAAAATGCAGGTCAGGTCTGGGTTGTAGATTTAAAAGACGATTTCCCCGTCACTAAAATTGAAAATGTCGGTCGCCACTTGCATGACGCATTCCTCACACACGGCGGACAAAAACTGATGATTGCCGCCTACGACGACGACATCGTTGCCGCGATTGATTTAAAAGAACGCAAGGTTATCAAAAAACTGCAAGCGGGTTGTGTGCCGCACGTTGGCGGTGGTTCTGCGGTGGTTGTCGATGGTCGCACACTGGGTTTTGGTACCAACTTCGGTGATTGCGATAAAACGGTAGTCAGCGTGTGGGACTTGGACACCATGGAAGTGGTTAAACAAATCCCTGTGGCCGGCGGTACTGAATCACCCGCCGCTCATGAAAATGCCCCTTATGTCGCTGTCGATATTATTTCTAAAGACCGTCGTGCGCGTACCATTCAGTTGATTGATAAAAAATCGTTGGAAGTGGTAAAAACCTTGGATGTGGGCGGACACGCTTACTTTCCTGAATACAGCACCGATGGTAAATTCCTGTATGTCAGCGCAGGTTACAGCGGTGATGAAGTGGTGGTTTATGATGCCAACAGCTTGGAAAAAATCGCCACAGTGCCTATGGAAAGCCCCGCAGGTATTTTCGCGCACGGTCGTGTTAAATACATGACACGCGGCTTATCGCCAGACGAGATGAAAGGGGCAAAATAATGAAACGTTTTATTGCTGTCAGTTTGTTAGTCCTCGGTTTTACCTCCTCTAATGCGAATGCGGTAGTTATTTTTGCCGGACAAGCTAAAGCGGCGGCGGTGTGTTCGCAATGCCACGGCATTACAAAACCATCCGCCGACGCTCCTTTTCCCTCATTAGCCGGTCGTGATGAAGCCTATTTGAAATCAGCACTCAAACAATACCGTGATAAATCCCGTAAATCCGACATCATGAACGCGATTGCGGGATCATTAAGCGATACCGATATTGACAATCTTGCCGCGTATTACGCGAAACAAAAGCTTTAACAATAACGCTGGTTTTCAAGCGGGAGAGACTGTGAAAGTATTATGAAAATAACTCACAAAACAATTTTTGAATTTTGTAAGTCATTGTTTTTATATAATGTGGAAGGGGCTTTAGCCCCGAAAAGCGAGGCTAAAGCCTCTCCCACATAAATACTTTCACAGTCTCGGGAGCTTGGAAATCAGCGTCTTCCTCGACATTATCAGACCGATAATTCAGCTATATCACTACCTCTTTACCTAATGTACGCGCTTTTATAAGTCACGACTATAAGATAGCGAATCGACATTATGTAATCACAATGCTAGACTCGCTAACTTTTTATCATTCGTTAATTAAGGAACAATATTGATGCGATTCCCATGGTTAGTTTATCTGCTTGCTGGTAGCTCGCTGACAGCAGCACACGCGACAACTGTTTTAACAGGCATGACTGTCACCGCCAGTAAAACGGAAAAATCCGTTGCCGATGCACCCGCGACCGTGCGCGTCATCAGTCAGGAAAATATCACCGACCGCCGTGTCACGCGCTTGGGTGATGCCATGCGTGAACAACCTGGCTGGTATGCTATCGGCAGTGCGTTTGGCGATCAGCCATCGGGTACGGGTCGTTCCGACATTAGTATTCGGGGCATACGCGGCAGTAATCGCGCGTTATTTATGCTGGATGGTCAACCGTTGAATAATGCCCAAAGCGGCGCGGTCAATTTATCTACGATTATGATGGATGATGTGCAACAGATTGACTATATCGCGGGGCCATTCTCCTCGTTGTATGGCAGCTACGCCTTAAGCGGCGTGGTGAATGTCTTGAGTAAAACACCTGATAAACGGGAATTTACCATGCGCATGGGCGGCGGTGGTGCAGGTAATAATACGGCGGGGGATCAATGGAATGGTTCAGGCGTTTACCGTGACCGTTTCGCTAATGGCTTGGGTATTTCTGTGGGCGTGAATTACACGCAGAATGTTGGTTATGCCAATAGTTTTTTAAATAAAACATTTACCCCTGCGACCAGTCTCGGCACATCAACGTTAGTAGCGGGTGCGATTCCCACCACTGATGCTTTTAACACGCCTGCCTATCAATTGGGTCAGCTAAGCCCCAGCCCGTTTGAAGAAGGCAATGCGTTTGCCAAGTTATATTATGATTTTTCGCCGAAAACGCATGGTATGGCGGGCTTTTCGATTTATCGTTCGGAAGTATCGACAAATGACCCTTATGTCTCCTATCTGCAAAACAGCAGAGGACAACCGATTAATTCAGGTAGTTTAGCGATTAGAAATGGACGTAACTTTGATAAATTAACCTTGCGCGAAACTGAATTCAGCACCACGCCGACCAACGAAGAAATAAAGCGTTATTTTGCCCGTTTCGATCATCAATTTGATAATAAAGCCACATTAAAAGCCGATGTTAGTGTGCAGGATCGCTTCATCAATACGGGCTTATTCAGCACCACTGACCCTAAAACCAACTTTAACGGCGGTGCGGGGGAATTATCCGCCTTGCCGCAAGACCAGCGCATCAATGGCAAACTGGAATTCGGAATGCCGTTGCATTTTTCCGCGTTACCCACTTGGTTGGCAACGCACAATGTGGTCGCAGGTTTTGATGCCAATGAAGAAAATATGCACCGTGTGCGTTATAACTTGAGCAACTGGCGCGATTGGAACAGCAAAACGGCGACTATTTATAATGCCAGCGGCACTAGTAATACTTATGGCGGCTATGTACAGGATGAATGGCAACCGCTGGAACAACTCAGTGTGTATGCAGGTGGACGGGTTGACAGCTGGAGTTCCTCAGGGCAGGTACAACAAATGACTCCACTGCTACCCTACAGTCACCAATACGACGAGCGTACCTTCACCCAATTCAGCCCGAAAGGGGCGGTGGTGTATAAGCCGCTGGATAATTTGGTGCTGAAAGGGTCGGCGGGGGTATCGTTTCGACCACCGACAACCTTTGATTTATATACCAGCTCAGTGGCAAACTCTAATCGTTTCGGTATTCTCAGCCGCGTCACCACCGAAGCCGCGCCGAATTTAAAACCCGAAAAAGCCTTTTCGTGGGAAATTGGCGCGGAAACCCATTTTGATACAGGCACTAATTTAACCGCGACCTATTATGAAACCGATTTGACTGATTTATTTTATGTAAAAGACATTATTACCAGAACAGCCAATGACTTGAGACAAACCAGCAACACAGGTAAAGCCAAGATTCGCGGTGTGGAAGCGACGCTAAAACAAACGCTGGTTGACGGTGTCTGGTTATTTGGCAATGTCAGTTATACACACACCAAGATTACCGAAAACTCCAGCGATCCCAATACGGTAGGAAAAGAACTGACTCGCGCCCCCAAGCTGATGTGGAATGTCGGTGTAGAAGGCGAATATAAAGGTGTGTTCGGTTCGGTAATCGGGCGTTATGTGGATAAGTCATACTCCGATGCCACTAATCGTGATGTCGCAGTCGGTGTACAAGGCGCGTGGGATGCTTATTATCTGCTGGATACCAAAATAGGTTATGAAGTGCTGAAAGGCGTTAAAGCCAGCTTTGCGGTGCAGAATTTATTGGATGAACATTACTACCAATCGGCTCTTATGCCTGGTCGAACCTTTATTGGTGAAGTGGCGGTGAATTTTTAAGTCGTCTGCAATGCAGGAGAAGCCTCCAGCATTGCCTGTTGATTATTTGCTGGCAAACGCCGCCTTATTGCGATTTAACCAATAATCACGCGCTAGTTGATGTGCTTGTGCTTGGCTGTCGGCTTTGCCTAACAGCTTTAAGGCGACGGCGGCAGTACCTATGATAGTGGCCTCGGCAAAGTCATCGTCTATTTTGCCTTGCCAGAGTAACGCGAGTTGCTCAGGATCTAATTGTTCGGCTTTAACGTGGCGACGGGTGAACAGCGCGTCCCAGTTTTCATCGGAGAGTTCGCCGTGATGCACGCTTTGTACTAAACAATCTACGTCTGGGTTGCGTTCGGTTTCGCCGCCCTCACCTTTTAATACCGCGCTGTGTGCTTGTTGTAATAAGGCAGAGGCTTGTTGATGCACAGGGCGATAACTGGGATGAAAAATGCCTTGAATGCTGTAGTCAGCATTGAACGGATTTAATAAGCGCACCAACGTATGCACAGGGGAACGTAAACCTAACAGCGGGCGCAGTTCGATAATTTCATGCAGTTTCGGGCAGAAATGTTCCAGCGATAAATAGCTGAAATTGTGTTGTTCCAGTTGTTGCTGGGCTGCTTGTAGGGAAGTGGCTGGATGCAAACCCAAATAAGGCAGTACATTTGCCGTGTACACCCTGCCAGCCGTATGTCCTTCTGAACCGTGCATTAACACGCGGATGCCGTTTTGTGCCAGCAATAACGCGGACAGTAAAAACCACGGTAAATGGCGGCGTTTGCCCGCATACGATGACCAATCCAAATCAACGGGCGTGTTTAAGGTTTCGTGATTGAACGATTCACGCGCCGCCTGTACAAAACCCGCCAGTTCTTCGGGGGTTTCTTCTTTAACACGCATCAGCATTAAAAACGCGCCCAGTTGTATCGGCTCGACTTCATTCGCCAGAATCATGCGCATGGCGCGGTGGGCTTCGTCTTGCGTCAACGGTCGCGAGCCTTTTTTACCTTTACCGAGAATGCGGATAATGCCAGCGAACGGGTGTTCAGGGTGCGGCGTTTGTTCGTGATGCGTTAAGTTCATAGGGTAAACCTAAAATAATGGTCGATTAACAACGCCGCGAACAGGAGCGTGATGTAAATGATGGAATACCAGAAAGTCGCCATAGCAGTTGCTTTATCTTTGTTACGCATCATTAATACAGCGTAATAAATAAAACCCAAGCCCAAGGGAATGACAGTGGCTAAATAAATCAGGCCGCTCATGCCTGTTAAATACGGTAACAACGTGACGATGAGCAATAACACGCTGTAAAGCAGAATTTGTAACAGCGTGTGGTCAACGCCGTTCGTCACAGGTAACATCGGAATTCTAAAATCTTCGTAGATTTTTTGGTATTTATCCTGTCTGGCAATGGCGAGCGGCCAGAAATGCGGGGGTGTCCAGACGAATATAATCAATACCAATAATAAAGCGTACGGATGCACTTCACCAGTAATCGCACACCACCCCAATAAAGGCGGCGTAGCACCGAACGCACCGCCGATGACGATATTTTGCGGAGTCATGCGTTTCAGGTATTTGGTATACACCACCGCATAGCCGAATAAGGACAGCAAGGTGAGCCACGCGGTTAAGGCATTGACTTTAACCATCAACACCACCATGGCAATCACACCCAGCACAATGGCAAAAGTCATCACTTGTTTAGGTGTTAAATAGCCCATCGGAATGGGGCGGTGCGGGTTTAATTTTTTATCAATATCTCGATCAACGAAATGATTGATAGCAGCGGCAGACGCGGCAGCCAGTGCGATACCGATATTGGCATAAATCATGGTATCAATAGGCGGCAACGCAGGAACGGCTAATAACATACCGACCACAGCGGTAAAAATCATTTCTATCACCACATTTGATTTGCACAGATTGAGATAGCATTTCCAAGTAGGTGGACGGAGGGGGGCGGTGTTTGTCATTATTTAGATAAATTCCAACTTTTTAATTATTCCATAGAATACAGGGAACTATTCATTTTTGAAATAGTACAAGATATTAACCATTGAGTCTGATGTTTAAAAGCGTGTCGCGGGTCATATCAGTGGTTTATAAACCAATAACCATAAATAAGTCGTCGATAACGGGGGTTAAAAATGCGTTACGACCATTTTCAGCTATACCCTTTATTCATTGAGATAAATTAACTGATGGTGTTAAAATTCGACTCGGCTCATTGATATGGCAGCCCGATTATTGCTTTATCATGATTAGCTCACTCACACAGGAGATTTTCCCATGCAAAAAAAACTGTTCACCGCTGCGGCTATTGCAGCACTCATGTCAGGTTGCGCTGCGCAACCGATGCCCACTTTTGAACCTTTTCAAGCGCAAGACTTAAATCCTTTACTCGCTGCTGGTTATACACAAAAAGTTGATAACTTTTTCATCATTAATGATTCATCATCATCAATGTCTGACGATTATTTAGGTTTAGGTTATGCGTCACAACCTGATGCAACCAAATTTTCAGTTGAAAAAACAATTTTAAGTCGCATTAACGAAACTATCCCTAACCTACCCAACCCAGTGACTGAAAGCATTCGCAGCTTCGGTTTTGGTCCTTGTTTAGACAATGGCTTTACTAAATTAAACCAAGAACCGACTGCTTATTCTAAAGCCGCGCTCAGTGCAGGTATTGACTCACTGGAATGCTCTAGCGGCGGTTCACCATTAGATGATGGCATTGTTGGCTCAACGGCTGATTTAGCACCCACTGCGGGCAAAATCGCTGTGTTAGTGATGAGCGACGGTCACGATTTAGACTCTTACGGTACTAAAGAAATGAAAGCCATGAAAGAACAGTATGGCGACAGACTGTGTGTTTATGGTGTTTGGACAGGTAATCCAGAAGAAATTTCTGGTTTAGCGGTATTAAACCAATTATCCAGCATTGCAGGTTGTGGCTTTGCGGTATCTGCGGAAAGCGTTTCTACTCCCGAAAAACTGGGTCTGTTTGTAAAAACTATTTTCTTAGAACCAGGTCCGATTGCTCCAGTTATCCTCCCCCATCTTCATGTTGATGTAGAATTTGATAACGATGAGTACACATTAGAACACTCTACGCTGGTTAAATCTCATGTCAACGGACATCACAGCAATCCTGAGACCGTTAAACAAAATCTGGAAAACCAAGTAAAATCAATTTTGACTACTCCTGACAGTCAATATGAAGTACAAGGTCATACCAACTACACAGGTAAAGAAGCGCGTAATATCCTATTAGGCAATGAACGTGCGCAAACTATCTATAACTACCTGACCAGCAACTATCCAGATCTTCAAAAACAACTGATGCAGCCAAAAGGTTACAGCTGGAACTGCCCAGACGAAGCGGATCCAAGAAGCCCGCACAACCGTAGAGTTGATTTGGAATTGAATGGCGGATGTCAACACACTGCTATTTCAACTCAAGAGTTGAAACAGCATTACGGCAATCCCGTTTTAGGCGGCAAACATAAACATAAACATAAACATCATCACCATCACCATCATTAATAAGCAGTGATGTTAAACATAGCCTAGCCTCGGCGGGCTATGTTTTTGGTGCGATATAAAAGAAGGTAAAAGGTGCAAGGTACAATCTTGCACCTTTTACCTTTCACCTGCTCTTTTTAATTCTCATCCCCTGCCAACAGCTTTTTAATATTGCTTTGATGCCGCCACACTAACAACACCGTCATCACCAAAGAAGCACCCACCAACGTCACATCCCCGACAATAAACCACGCATAAATCGGCGACAACACCGATGCCACCAAAGCCGACAGCGACGAAATTTTACCCAGCTTATACACCGCCAACCAAGTACCGACAAACGCCAAACCCAGCCACCAGTTAAAACCCAGCAACACCCCGATAGAAGTCGCTACCCCTTTGCCACCCTCAAACTTAAAAAACACAGGGTACAAATGCCCGATAAATGCCGCCAACCCCGTTGCCGCTAATATCTCTACGGGAACAACCAACACATTCGCCGCATACACAGGCAGCAAACCTTTCAGCAAATCACCCAACAAAGTAATAATTGCCGCTTTCTTACCGCCGATACGCATTACATTAGTCGCCCCCGGATTGCCCGAACCCTGTTCACGCGGGTCAGGCAATCCCATCAAGCGACACACGATAATCGCGCTGGAAATTGAGCCTATTAAATAAGCCGCAGGAATAAACAACCATGCCATCATTTGAATACCTTCCATTATTAAGAACTTGTAAGCCAAGGAGGTTTCCTTGATACTTAGCGAATTAAAAAACTGCACATCATAAACTGGAAAACACTATGGATATTATTTTTTTAGGCGGACTTGAGATTGAAACCATCATCGGCATCTACGATTGGGAGCGAGAAACCAAACAAACCGTCGTTCTCGACATCGAAATGGCTTTCGATATTCAAAAAGCCGCTGAAACCGACGACATTCAATACACACTGGATTATAAAACCGTCTCCAAGCGCATTATTTCCTTTGTTGAAGCCAGCCAGTTTTTACTGGTGGAAAAACTGATTTCCGAAATCGCCGATATTATCCGTCATGAATTTAACGTGCCATGGGTCAAAATCACCCTCAACAAAAAAGGCGCGATTCGCGGTGCGAGTGACGTAGGCATCATCATTGAACGCGGGGCAAAATAGCTCATGCGCGGCTATATCAGCATCGGCAGCAACATCGACAAAGAAATTCATATTCCCGCCAGTTTGCGGGCATTGGAACGGCAGTTTGGTACATTGACCATCTCAAGTATTTATGAATCAGATGCGGTGGGGTTTTCAGGTGATGCTTTTCATAATCTGATTGTCGGCTTTGATTCTGACTTAGACGTTAAAACCGTTGCCAAACAACTACGAGATATTGAACTGGACAATGGGCGCACCCGCAACAGTCAGAAATTTTCTGCCCGAACGCTGGATTTAGATTTAATTTTATACGGGGATTTAATTATCAGCGACGGCCGTTTACAAATACCGCGTGATGAAATTGAAAAATACGCCTTTGTACTGGAACCGCTCGCAGAAATTGCCCCCACTGACATTCATCCTGTCAGCGGTATCAATTATGCCGAACTGTGGCAACAGTTTGATAAAACCGATTTGCAACAACATAAAATAGAATAAACAGTCCACGAAAGATACAAAAAGCATGAACATAATTCATGGATTTATCGCATTCCCACGCGCCGCGTAGGAATGCGGAAAACGAGAAAATATCATGAAAATCGCCATCGTTAAACTCTCTGCCTTAGGTGACATTGTTCATGCAATGGTCGCTTTGCAGTTCATCAAAGCCCAGTATCCAGACGCGCAAATCGACTGGTTGGTGGAACAGGGTTTTGCCGAAGTCTTACGGCATAATCCCGATATTACCAATTTACTGACGGTCAATTTAAAAGCCTTAAAAACCAATAAAGCGGGCATTTTTCAGCAAATCAGCAAGGTGCGCCGTTATGCGCATCATCATTATGATTTGGTGATTGATGCCCAAGGGCTGATTAAATCTGCCATTGTTGCCAAACTGTTGGGTAGAAAAGTGGCGGGGTTTGATGCTGATTCTGTCAGAGAAACAGCGGCGGCGCGGTTTTATAGCACTAAATTCGCCTGTGCTTACGACACCAACACCATTGACCGCAATGCGTTCATTTTGTCTGAACCGTTGGGTTTTCAAATCAGTCATGAGCAGATTCTCAACAAACAACCGTTTTTATTTTTCCAGAATGAAGATCCGATAATTTACGATTATTTGCACAACGATAAAGCCAATATCGTGCTGGTCATCAGTTCAACATGGGACAGCCGCAATTATCCCGCCGAAAAATTTATTAAAGTCGCCGATGCCTTACAGCAAAACTGTTTGGTAGTTTGGGGCAATGAGGCAGAAAAACACAAAGCGGAGCAAATGGCGAATCAGTCTGAGTTTATTACTGTGATGCCTAAACTGGATTTAAACAGCCTGAAAGCCCTGATTGCGGAAGCGGATTTATTGATAGGCAATGATACAGGCCCGACGCATATTGCGTGGGGTTTAAACCGCCCGTCGATTACTATTTTCGGCCCTACGCCTGTGAGTCGGGTGTATCAAACCGATATTAATAAGGTGGTGAAATCAGCGTCTGTCGTCAATCCGTATAAATTGAATAAGCAGGATTTTTCGATTAAAGACATAGCTGAGCAGGACATTATTGTGATGGCTAAGGCGTTGTTGTTCTGAAAGTAGGCGCGAATTTATTCGCGCTGTGCGGATAAATCCGCACTTACAAACAGCAAACACGCCACCGCTACCGCAGGTGCGCAATCCGCTGTGGATAACTCTGATTCACCTGATACTTCGGGGCAACACGCGGAAAAATCCACATAATCACGCCCCAATAAACCTGCCAGTTCACGCACTAAAAACCGTCCGATACCTGCGCCGATTAATGGCGCGTCGCTGGTAAAATCGCCGTGTACGTTCAGCCGATGCTGACAGGCGCACAGAATATTGGCGACTTGTTGGGTGCGCAGATTGCCTGCAAAATCTTGCCAGCGCGCTAATTCTTCAGGATGAAAATCACAGCCTATCATGCGCGATAAGCGTCTGGCACTTGCCGCCACGGTTTTTTCTGCGCCGTCTGCGGTGTCGTTTTGGTCGTGAGCTTCGTTCAGTTCGCCTGTGACGCGATACACATCTGCCATGGTGGCAAAATATTCCGCCATTAAGCCAATTTCTTGCCCGTTATCTACCGAGGTTTGCGCGACTGCCATCACGGCGGTGCGCACCACGCCTGTATACACCAGCTCTTGGGAGATTAAGCGTTGATAATCGCTATACGCCTCGGTGACGACACGCCCGTTATCCAATAATAAAATATCGGTGGTGGTGCTGCCTATATCGACAAATAAACCACTACTTACCTGTTGGGTAGCAAGTGTGGCACTGGCTAACCAGTTGGCGGAGGCAATCGCCGCATAATGTTGAGGTGCAACCTGCATGGCGGCGATAAAGCCCGTATTACCCGCAAAAATAAACACGGAATGATTGCCTAATAACGCGCTCATAGTGGTAATAATTTGCGCCACGCCCTCATCCCGATTAGCGAATAAATCCACCAGTTCGCCCGTCATCGTGACCGCATGACGTATTTGCTCAGCGGGCAAGTCACGCATGATGTTTGTCACTGCTGAACGCAATTGATCCAAGCCTTTCCATAACGGACAGGGCTGTTGATAAACCTTGATAATCTGTCCGTGATGATTTAATAGCGCGGCTTTAACGTGCGCCCCGCCGATGTCCCAACCGATAATATGCTGCATAATGTTTTAGGTAAATTGAACGCGAATAGTTTGATCTTTGGTCGGCATCGGGTGTGCGTCACCTGCCAGTAACTGTACCACCAATTCCATGATATTCAGCCCTAATGCTTCGTGAATGCCTGTGTAGGAACTGGTCAGGCGCGGGTTGATTTCCACCACCAAGACATGATCGTCCTGTTTAATTAAATCAATGCCGACATAGCCCCATAAATCAGGAAATGCGTGTGCTATTCGCCCGATAATCGCTTGAAATGGGGCTTTTTCCACATGGCAATTGACTTCACAGCCCGTTAATTTTAGCCGCTGATTCTCAAGAATGCTGATAAATTGGCGATTGACGCACAGTAACTGGGCTGTACCGTTGTTGAATAATGCCGATAAACTCAAGGCGACACCGCTGATAAACGGTTGAATAAGATAATGTTCGGGGTTGTGCAAACTGAGCAGCAGGCGTTCAAAATCATCTTCGTTATAACACACAAAACAATTTTCACAGCCCGCGCCATCACGCGCTTTAATGACCGTGCCTTGTTCATAAAAATGCGGGTGTTTATCGAGACGGTGACTGGGTACGGTAGGAATATGCTGTGCCGATAAGACGCGGAAGGTTTCCATTTTATCCGCCGTTGTAGCCACTGCACTCGATGATGATGACAGTAGTTTTTTACCCGCCTGTTCAACGGTGTTGCATATCGTCCATAAAATCTGCTCGGTTTCGGGGGCAATCGGCAGCACCGCATCACAATGTTGTAACGCCTCGGTAAATACTGCCAGCACATCATCCTGCGGCTGCACGGTAATGACGTTGACACCGTGCGGCACGTTAGCTACACACCGCTTATCCAATAGCACTGTTATTTCGTGTTTGCCGCTTGCCAATAAATCATTCAGCACCGCGTTCAGCATCAACCAGCCTTCACGCGCCAAGCTGGGCGGTAAGTCAGTATCGGCAAAACCGCCGCCGTTAATGTATTCAAAAATCAGGATTTTCATAAATTACTTTGATAAATAGGTAGTAATAAGTTTGCGTATATTGGGAGTGCAAGCTTCGCTTGCAAGTCAGGTAAAGCCTGACCTCCAGTGTTCAGCAATACATCCTGACTTATTGCTAAGAACTTACTGAAAAACTATTGCGTATTTGTATTATTAAATGACCATTTAAAACAATAAAAAATAACCACTACGCTGATAATAATCCACAGCCCACCCCATAATAACGTTGCACCGCCTGTGTGTTGCGCTAATAAATACGCATCAGAGGGTAAATAACTGCGTGAAATAGTATCACTGTATATATCCAGCGGCGCGTACATCATACTGGTTAAACCGATAATTCTCAGAGCAAAATCGTTATAGTATTCAGCAAGATATTTTGCCATTAATAACATCGCCCCGCCTGTTAATAACCCGAATAACCAACTGAATAAACTGCGCGAAAATACTACAGTGATAATAATAATGCTGAGAGCTAATAACTGCATAATCGCTTTATCATAACGGCTTTTGACACTGGCAAGATAAATACTCGCGCCCCACAGTAATGAGCCGATATACCCTGCTGATAAGATAATAAAGCGATTACCGCCTTGAGACAGCACATGACCGCCTTGGTCTTTATTAATAATCAGTTCTTTTACCGAACCGCCCGTTAATAGTGTGGCTAAAGCGTGGGATGATTCATGAAAGAATACCACTAATAATTTTAACGGGTAAAGAATGGGATAATCCCAACCAATTATAATTAAGCCCAATAATAAAATAAGCGTGCCGATTTGATTCATAATTACTTATCGTCAAATTTCGCCCAACGCAAACGGTTGGCATTGGTGACGACAGTAACGGATGACATTGCCATTGCCGCACCTGCAATCATCGGATTTAATAATACGCCGAATAACGGATATAACAAACCTGCGGCAATCGGAATACTCAGGGTGTTATAAACAAACGCACCGAACAGGTTTTGTTTGATATTAATCACGGTGGCTTTAGATAAGGCAATCGCTTCGGGAACTTTGACTAATGAACCTTGCAAAATCACCACATCGGCACTTTCAATCGCCACATCTGTACCCGTGCCAATCGCAAAGCCGACATCGGCTTGCGCCAGTGCAGGGGCATCGTTGATACCGTCGCCGACCATGCCGACGATTTCGCCCAGCAGTTGCAATTCTTTTACTACGGCGGCTTTATCTTGCGGTAATACTTGCGCTCTGATTTCAGTGATGCCTGCTTGTTTGGCAATCGCATGAGCGGTGCTGGTGTTATCACCTGTGACCATAATAACGCGGATGCCCAAGTGTTGCAGGCGTTGTACAGCGGCGGCAGAGTCTTTTTTAATCGGATCTGACACGGCAATAATACCGACTATACGCTGATTGACGGCGAGCAACATCGGCGTTTGTCCAAGCAAGGCAAATTGCTCCAGTTGCGTGGTGTAGTCGGTGTGGGCTATGTTGTATTCTGTCATTAACGCCACGTTACCGAACAAAATCTGCTGGTCATCAATTTGTCCGCTGACCCCATGCCCTGCACTGGCAGCAAACTGGGTTACTTTGCTGAGCGGAAGTTGTTTTTGTTCAGCGGCGGCGATAATCGCGGCGGCTAAGGGGTGTTCTGAACCTGATTCAATACTGGCGGCAAGTTGTAAAACCACGTCTTCGCTTAAATCGGCTAAGGTTGATACAGCGGCAACCGTGGGTTTGCCTTCGGTGACTGTGCCAGTTTTATCCAGCACCAAACAGGTGATTTTACCTGCGCTTTGCAGGGCATCACCTTTACGAATCAAAATACCCGATTGCGCGGCGCGACCTACGGCGACCATTACGGAAATCGGTGTCGCCAAACCCAAGGCGCACGGGCAGGCAATAACCAACACGGTCATGGAAGTCACAAACGCATAACCCAGTGAGGGTTCAGGCCCGAAAATGTACCACATTAAAAAAGTGAATACCGAAATGCCGACCACCGCAGGGACAAACACCGCCGAAATTTTATCCGCTAAACGGGCAATTTCAGGTTTGCTGCTTTGCGCTTGTCGGACGCTGTTGATAATTTGCGCCAGTGCGGTATCGCGCCCGATACGGGTGGCAGTAAATAAAAAACTGCCTGTTTGATTCATCGTCCCTGCGACCACCTGCATACCGACGGTTTTTTCGACAGGTAACGATTCGCCTGTGAGCATGGATTCATCGACGCTGGAATGTCCTTCAATCAGCTCACCATCGACGGCGATTTTTTCACCCGGCCGCACACGCAAAGTCTCACCTAAACCGACGTGTTCGATAGCAATGTCTATTTCTTCGCCGTCGCGTATTACTCGTGCGGTACGCGGTTGCAAACCGATAAGCTGGCGAATGGCGGATGAGGTGCGTCCTCTAGCGAGGGTTTCCAGACCTGTACCCAGATTGATAAATGCCAGAATCACTACCGCAGCTTCAAAATAGGCGTGCGTGGCTATCACAGGCAACAGGGCTTGATAGTCGATGACGATGCAGGAATATACCCACGCCGAACCTGTGCCTAAAGCAATCAGGGTGTCCATGTTGGCTTGCTTTAACAGCAGGGATTTATACGCGCCTTTATAAAAATGTTCACCCGAATACGCCATAATACCGAGGGTAATGATTGCCACAATCGACCAGAACCATTGACCTGTCGGCGTTCCCATCATGGGCATCCAGCCGAACATATCAATCAGCATTAAAAACGCGCCAAAGCCGCCCGCGACTTTGGCTTTTTGCATCAGTTGCTGATAACGCTGGCGTTCTTGTTGTTCCTGTTCGGCAGGGTCTTCAAAACCTTCCATAATGGCGGCATCAAAGCCTGCGTCTTTCACGGCGAGTTTTAATTGTTCAGGGTCGCTATTGCCTTTG
This sequence comes from Methylococcales bacterium, assembly GCA_030654015.1. Classification (GTDB taxonomy): domain Bacteria; phylum Pseudomonadota; class Gammaproteobacteria; order Methylococcales; family Methylomonadaceae; genus UBA4132. Next base: position 39,583 of record JAURYI010000027.1, read on the forward strand.
ACTAACGCGGAATGGTCGGCAAAATTAACCGTGACTTCGGTGACACCCGCAACAGCGGCTAATGCACCTTCCACCGCGCCCACACAACCAGCACAGCGCATTCCTAAAATGGATAAGCGTATACCTTCCTTTGTTTGATCTTGAGACATATTACCCCCTAAACGATGAGTTACTCGACGGTGAAACCCGCCTGAGTGATGACGCTTTTAATGGTGTCCAGATTTACTTTGTCGCCGTCAAATTCAACGGTCACTTCGTTGCTTTTAAACGCTGGAGTGACTGAATTGACACCTTCAACAGCTTGTAATTTAGTTTTAACGGTATTTTCACAGCCGCCACATTTCATACCTGTGACGGTTAATGTTACAGATTCAGTCATGGTTGTTCTCCTGAGGTGTTTGTTAATAAGGGAGTAATCATACTCGATATAGCGAGCTTTAAGCAGGGCAGATAAACAAAAAAGCAACAATTTATTGTCGCAGAGGGCGGCGGGGGAATTTATGACGGGGGTTAATGACTGCCAGTTCTTTAAGGACTGGCAGTCATATTTGTATTATTTCAGCGCAATCAACTGATAGTCTTTTTGGGCAATCTGCCATGACAGATAAGCGTGTTTGCCGTCACTGACTAAAAACGGTTCATCTGCCATTTCTGCTGTTTCGGCTATCGTTTCAGGGGTAGACCATGTTTTGCCTTCATCGGTGGATTTCATCACCAACGCACGATTCACTTTACCGTCGAATGTCTGCCACGTTACAAATACCTGCTTTTTTAATGCCAGAACGTGCGGATGACTCGCGCCTTCTTTAGCAAAATTAACCGATTCAGAAAAATGTTTACCTTGGTCGGTGGAATAACCGTAAAACAAGCCTTGGTTAGCCTCCGCACCACTAAACCACACCGCATGATAAATACCCGATTTGGCAATGGCTAGTGCAGGGCCGTGATGCGGACAGGCATCAATTTTCCAATTTTCATGACTCATGCGCTGCATCGTGTCAGGTGTTTGCCAGTCTTTGAATTTAACCAGTGCGTGATCGCGAATACCGCCTTCAAAAATATGTCGCCACACCAAAACGGGCGTATTATCGGGAGCAATGGCGGTATCAATACGGCAACATTCGCAGACGTTATCAGTCACAGATTTGTTGGTTGTAAAATGTTTGCCGCCATCGGTGGAGGTGCTGTAATACAAAGACAGCCCTTTCACTTCTTTACCCGCTTTTTTTGCCGCTTCGGTGTTTCTTGCATCCAGCCATGCGACAAAAATTTCGCCGTTTTTACCAACCGCTAAACTATCAAAACGATGACGGATGATGTCTAAATTATCGTTGACGGTGACAGGTGCGCTAAATGTTTTGCCGCCATCGGTGGAGCGGCTGAAACGCACATAAGTGCTGCGTTTTTTATCCAGCGTAATTACCCACGTCAGGTAAATATTACCTTTGGCATCGACTTTTATTTTCGGACGGCTTTCATTTTCAGCGGCGACGGCTTCGGGTGCTGAATTGATTAATACGGGTTTGGTAAAGCGTTTACCTTTGTCGGCAGACGATTGAATATAGATGGATTGGTTGTTTGTCCACACTGCCCATAGTTTGCCTTTGTTATCAAACGTGGCGGTCGCGGTGTCGGCACATTTGCTCAACGGCGGCGTTTTTGGGTCGGCACACACGCCTTTTTTAGGCTGTTTATGGGACATTTTTTTCTCAGCGGGTTTGCTTTTTTCAGCCGATTTGCTGTCGGACTGAGCGGCGGGTTTTACGGTCGTTTCATCGGTGGCACAGCCTGAAACAATCATGCTGGCAAGCAACAGGATGTAAGGTGGAAATTTCATAAATAATCCAGAGTTTTTACAGATTGGTTTAGCATTGGCGTAACCCAACAATACAATAATGCTGAGATGTTGGCGTTCGCAGGGCTTCCAGTCCGCGTGAGAACAAGGCAAAAAACTAACCTCCGAAGCGGTTGACGCTACGGAGGTTTGCGCAAAGATACCGTTTTAGTAGTTGAATTTCAATTCAGCAAAGTAGGTACGCATGGGGAATGGATGGAAAATCCAGTATTCCGCGTTGTTGACGTTATCAATACCCGCCGCTACGGCAAACTGCTTGGTGAGCTGGTATTTAGTGCGTAAATCAACCACGAAGAAGGCGGTGTTGCCTTGGTAAGTACCGCCGTTGGTGTCGGTATTGTTCAACTGACTGAATTGTTTACTGCTGTAACGCATACTGACGGAATTCGTCCATTTATCGGTTGGACGATAGGCAACTGTCGCACTGGCACGCCACTCAGGAACACGCGGCTGGCGTGCGCCCACTGACGGTGCGCCTGCATAAGGATTGGCAGGCAGAACGCCTGAACGAAGAGCCGCAAGATTGGCCGCGTTGGAAAGAGCCGCTGCACCAAGGTCGGATGAGCTGTTTTCCGTAATGCGAGAATCTGCCCACGTTGCATTACCCGATAAATCCAGTCCGTCGATACCGACATCGGACGCATCACCCGAAAATTCGATGCCGTAGGTTTGTGTTTGTCCGACATTTTGCGGCGAGCTGATAATCGCGCCTGTCGGTGTAAAACCGGGTTGTGAATAAATAGCGTTATTGACGCGCTCTTGGAATAAGCTCAAGCGTAACTTGCCTTTATCCAGAAAGTATTCAGTCGCCAATTCTGACGATAGCGCGTCTTCGGGTTTCAGATTGGGATTGCCGTTGGTGATGGTTGTGACAGCACCCGTGGTGGTTGTGGTGGTTTGAAACAGCTCGGTTACGGTCGGAAAACGGTACGCTTGCGCAATAGACGCGCCGATTTGTACGCGCTCCATCGGTTTCCAGCCCAGTTTGAATTTAGGCGAAAAATGCAGGTCATTACGATCCGCCTGATTAATTTCTACAAGACGGCCTGTATTGGTAAGAACGCCCGTAGTTGCATTTCTCACTGCGCCGATAGTGGTGGCATTGTAACCGTCAAAAGCGTGCCAGTTTTCTAAACGACCGCCGAGGGTGAGTTTCCAGTCTTTATGAAAATCCCACGCATCTTGCGCCCAGTAGGCTTCGGTTTGGGTTTTACCTTGGGAGTTTTGATCGAGTACGCCCGTATTCGCATACGCCCAGTTATTGGCGACGGTGTACACAGGGTTATCTAAATTATTCAAATCATGATGAAAACCAAAACTGACTTCATGCTGACCCAGTGCGCTAGGTCGCCAGATACCTTTGGCATCGGCTGTTTGCCAGCCTGTGCCTTCCAAACTGGTCAGTCTGCCTGCACCGTTACCCGCAGCGCGTGCAGGTGTCTGGGTGGAAGTACGGCTCATATCATTACCGTATTCGACCACACTGCCTGATAAATCCCAGTCGAAAATGCCGCCTGTGTTGGATTTAATGTTCATGCCGTGTGACCAGTGCATCTGTTCGGCACGGGTTTCGGCAAAATTTGCCGCGTAACGCTGACCGCCAATATTAACGTTACCGCTATCAACGACAGCCCCTGTTCTGGCATTGCGCAGAAAGCTGTTAAAACCTGCTTTGTTATCGTTCAGCCATAAACCCAGCGTATACGAGGCTTTGATGGTTGGCGTGATGTCATAGCCGACTTTCCATTTAAAATTGTCCTGTACGGTGTGATTAAGTGCCGATTCACCTAATACTTGTGCCTTTACACCGAAGGGATTTAAATTACTGACCGCACCGATGACGGGCGTATCAGCGGCGGTGGCTCTGCCTGCTGAAATAGGATTCACATAAACAATCGGCTGACTGTGACTATCAAGGTGGCTGATGTCCATGCGCCATGAAAAATCTTTCACTTTGTCGCCTAAGTTGAAAGCGTATTCTTGTGAATCGTAGGTTTTATCTTTGCCATAAATACTATACGTCTGCCAAGTGGTTTTTATGTCCACGCCCGCTTCAAATTTTTCGGGCATTTTGGTGGTCATTTCGACCACGCCACCGATAGAGTTACCCGAATACATAGCGGAGAAAGGGCCGTACATCACATCAACCCGTTCAATTTCGTTGGGCGATACCATGTTCCAGCGCGGTGAGCCTGTGTTGCCGTTGTTATTGCCTAACAAGGAAGCCAACTGAATGCCATCGGCATAAATCAAACCCCGCGCACTTAAACCTGTACCCGACGTACGCCATGCGACAGGCGCGTTTGTGTCGCCGATATAGCGTTTACGCACGGTGATGCTGGGCAGGTACTTAATGGTATCTTCCGCATTCATCGCATTGATAGTGCTATCAATTTGTTTGGCAGTAACGCTTTCTGTGGTGGCAGGCAGCTGGTATTTTTCTTTATTGGTAGCGGCGGCAGGTGCCGATTTATCAATCACTGTCATTTCGGGCATTTGCTTGACCGTATCGGTCTTTGCGGGTATTGCGGTTTCAGCAATGGCAAAAGGAGAGCTTAATAATAATGCACACACTAAGGCGCGGCGCGGATTGAGCGGGAAAGGGGGGATGATGTGATTCATAGTCTTCTCGGTTGTTATTATAGTTTTGTAGATCGGGGTGAGGCACGAACCCCAACTTTTACACGGAGGGAAATTGTTGGGGGTTTGCGTAGTTTTGTAGGTTGGGTTGCATTTTTTCGCAACCCAACAGATTAGCGATAATGTTGGGTTGCCAAAAAGACGGCAACCCAACCTACATTATTAATATTTTAAAGAGGCGTTCACGAAATAAGAACGCTGTGGAAACGGATGGTTTTCAAAGGCATCAGCGTTAAATACGTTGTCGATACCCGCTGAAACACTGCTTTTTAAACCTTTATACACAGGCAGCTTATAAACGGCTTTTAAATCTACGAAAGTCGATTCATCGGTGCCGCCCATAACGCGGCTGGCAACATCGGTATTATCTAAACGCTGGAAGGAATCACTGCGATAACGCACACCGACCGTGCCGTCCAGTACAGGCATGACATGGTAAGTCAGCGTACCGTTGATTTGCAGTCTGGGAATACGATCCCATTGATTGCCGACCAGTGCGGTATTACGCGCATTTTTTCTGATTTCCTTGTCCATGATGGTGGTGTTGAACATCACGTCCAGCGGCAGTTTAAAGAAGTCGTTTTGTTGGAAAGTTAAATCCACACCCACCGCTCTGGTTTGGTCAATCGGTAAGAAAGTAGTGGTGGTTTGACCGTTGACCACTTGGGTGGTGTTCGATATTTCGTCACTGACGCGATCATAGAAAATATTGGCGCGGACATAACCTCTGGGAATATCGTACTGTGCCATCATGTTATGGAAATAACCATGCTCAGGCCCTAAACCTGGAAAGGCAATGGTTTGGCTGTTAAGTCTGGACTGACTTGAATACATTTCTTCGGCAATCGGGAAACGATAGGCCTTAGAGAACGAGTAGCGGAATGTCCAGTTATTCGGTGAGAATTCCAGCGAGGCTTTGGGCGAAATGCGCGACGCATCACGGTTTTCGTAGTTTTGAATGCGTAGTTTTGACGTAGCGGGCTGGTTGTAATCATAGACATGAGCATCCATGGTTTGCCAGTAGTCATAACGTGCGCCTGCCATCAAACTCCAATCGGGTAAGAACCGCCATTCCATTTGCGAGAATACCGCGTTGGTTTGGGTCGTGCCTGCATTATCATTGGTTAAGCTACTGGTAGTCCCTGCCGCATAATTGTTGCTGTTATAGGTTTTAAGACCCAAAGAGGCATGGTTAAATTGATAACCACCCATGAATGATAAATCATCGCGCCCCAAAAATTTATCAGTGGCTAATTTCAAATCGTAAGAAGCCCACCATGGTTTTTCATCAACAATCTGCCCTTTGTTTTGATTGAGCGGATGACTCGGATTGAGATTTGAACTGACTGATTGATTTTTGGCATCGTAATAACTGGCGGTGGTGTCAATTTTCCAGTTGGTGGATATTTTGCCTTTTAAACTCAAACCGTAGTTAAAGGCATTGCGTTCTGTGGTGCTGACACCAAATACCGATCCGGGTACGACGATGTTTTTATTAAACAGCGGGTCGTAATAGTTGGTATTGGCAGATAAACCACCGCCATTAGGATTGGTTCTGGTTGCGACAGTTGCACCACCCCAGTTGGTTGTGCCGTTGGCATTGGTCAGTAAGCTGTTAGGGTCATCAACGGTATCCTGACGATTTTCATAAGCAAAGGTAAAGCGACCTTGCAACTCGTCGGTAAAGTCATAGCCCATCTTCATTTTGAATAAATCAGTGATGGGTTGTGACAGACCTATATCACCATAAGCCACAGCAGGAGCGGCGGTTGCCAGTTGATAATTCTGACCGCCGTTTGCCCGAGGCAATGCGGCTTGGGCGGCGCGTTGTGCGGCTGTGTTCAGCACGGGCGTGGTTTGCGCGGCGGCATTGATAGTCTGCGGTTGCCCTTCATTTTCAAAATGATTGTACGAACCCCAAATACTGAACTTATCAATACGGTCACCTGCGGCAAGATAGGTTTTAAAACCCGATAAGGTTTCATTGCGTCCTGAACGGTGCATGGTTTGGAACATCCCTGTGGCATCGAATTCCGCTTCAAATTTTTCAGGCATTTTGGTGGTCATATTGACGACACCGCCGAAGGAATTGCCGCTATATTGTGCGGAAAATGGCCCATAAAGCACTTCGGAAGATTCAATTTCGCTGGGTGAAACCATTGACCAGCGCGGTGCGCCGCTGAACGTGGTGCGTAATGGATTGTGTAACGGCATTCCGTCACCGTAAACCATGGAATGCGCAGTTTGAAAAGAATTTGAACTACGAATACCCAACGTGCCGTTTGGATCACCCATATAGCGTTTGCGTATTAATACTCCGGGTGCGTATCTGAAAGCATCTTCAACGGTGGTGGCGTTGATTTTGGTTCTGACATCCGCCGCGTCAATGGTATAGGTCGGTGTTGCTTTGGAGGTATTGGGAAATAACTTGGTAGTGGCGGCATCTGTCACCGTCATTTCGGGCATTTCTTTGGTTTTATCAGCCACGGCAGATGATTTGTTTTTAACGCTGGGAGTCGGTGTGACAGGTTCGGCGGCGATAGAGCTGCTTAAATAGCCCACACCCAGTAATAAAGCAATTTTTTTCATGCGATTTCCTCGGTTGTTGTTATCTTCATACAATAAGTTGTAATTTGGCTAACAAACAAAGCAGGATTTGTGCCAAGGTTCAAAAAGACCGTATTTCCAGACTAAAACACTATGGAAAAACAAAAATCAGAGGGAAATAAGGTAAAAGTGCGTTATATGACTGAGTTATGTACAGTTAAATAACACAGTTTAGTTAATTGTTGTTCGATGACGATGTGATGCGCTTGTGTTTTATTAAAACTGAGCGGAGGTTAAAAACAGTGATGTTGTTTTTTTTACAAAGAGCGCGGAGATTTTGCAAATGTCGGCAATATCACGCATTTGCTATGGGAAATACGATTAGCGATGTCGCTGTCGGACAGGAAGTCCGTTTTATTCTGACGTATCCGATAAAGACCTGCGAGGTTTTTAAAACCTCGCAGGTCTAGCCTAGACACTTATACAGGACGCATGGGCTTTGATTTTTTTTCGTGCTTTTCGTGGACTATTGCTTTTTCATGCGTAACATCAGTTACTTGGCTATTTTTTTTAAACCAGGGCAATCAATACTGATACGTTGCACTGGATTGCCTAATTTTAAGGCGGTTAATTGCCCGCCCCATAAACAGCCTGTATCAATTGCGTAGCAGTTAGAGCCTTCATAATAGCCCAGCGTAGACCAGTGACCGAAGATAACACGCATATCGGCATTTTTACGATTAGGCACTTCAAACCACGGCAGCAGGTTGGACGGTTGCGAACCTAACGCCCCGCTGTTGGCAAAATCCAGCCGCCCCTCAGCATCACAATACCGCATTCGGGTAAAGCAGTTGATGATAAAGCGTAGCCGTGCAATCCCTTTTAACTGCGGCGACCACTGATTAGGTTTATTGCCATACATTTGTTTTAGAAACAGCTGATAATCAGGTCGTCTTAATGCCTGTTCCGCGATAGTCGCCATTTTTTGGGTTTTTTTGAAATCCCATTGCGGCGGCAAACCTGCATGAACCAGACAAAAGTCATTATTATGGTGAAATAACGGTTGATGTCTAAGCCAGTCAATCAATTCCTGTCGGTCGGGTGCATCGAGTATGTCAGTTAAGCCGTCTTTTTTATGTGCTACCCGTTCCATGCAGGACGCTGCCAGCAAGTGCATATCGTGATTACCCAGCACCGTGACTGCCGAACGACCCAATGATTTCACAAAGCGTAAAGTCTCCAAGGACTTAGGGCCACGGTTGACCAAATCCCCTGCAAACCACAGTTGATCAATATCTTTATTAAAAGCAATTGCATCGAGCAGTCTTAATAAGTCATCAAAACAGCCCTGAATATCACCGATAGCGTAAATGGACATTTAATTAATGTAAAACTCTGGGTATGGATAAAGTGAATTGTGGAATGGTGGCGTTAAAATCATCGCCGTCGTCCGAACGCATTGTATAGTGACCCTGCATAATGCCGACAGGGGTTTCCAGTATTGCGCCGCTGGTGTAGCGAAACGTTTCACCGGGTTTGAGATAGGGTTGTTCACCAATAACGCCTTCACCTTGCACTTCCTGAATTTTGCCGTTGGCATCGGTAATTAACCAATAGCGTTGTAATAATTTTGCCGACACTTCGCCTTCGTTTGTGATGCTGATGGTATAAGCAAACACATAGCGGTCTTTTTCAGGTGCGGATTGTTCGGCGATAAAGAAAGGAGTCGCCTCTACGACGATATTATTTTTTTCATTCATAATTAGAGTTGATTTTTAGGTACAGATTATTTTCATCGTAACGTATTATGCACTGCAAGTAAAAAGCAAGCGTGTAACGGCTTAGTATATCGCTATAAATTTTGATATGGGTTGCAGAAGCGAGTGATTCAATACGATTATAAAGATAAATAAGTAAGTGAATATAATAATCAGGCAGATGACTGCCAGTCCTTGAAGGCATAGGTATCTACACAAGTTAACCGAAAAAAGAACTGGCCGTTTTTCTTAAAATGACCAGTTCTTCCGGAGAATAACTTTCCATCACCTCTATCATGGAAAGAAATGCCCACAAAC